>NZ_JBFTMK010000266.1:0-9300 GCF_056396965.1 Pseudomonas sp. 05N434 | reverse complement strand
TCCTGCACCGGTTCCGGCACCAGCCAGTGCAACTTGGCGCCGCCACCGACAAAACCGTGGCTCAGAGTACGCTCGTGGGCCGCRCTGGCCTGGATTGTCGGCAAGGGCAGGTGATCGGCAGGCTCGACGGCTACGAGCGCGCCATACGCCCGTTCCAGATAGGCCGGCAGCAGGCGGTCGAGCTCGCCGACCACGATCAGGGTCATGTTGTTGGGCGCGTACCAGGCTTTGCGCACCTTCTCCAGTTGCTCGCGGGTCAGGTGACTGACTTCGGCGCGCTCCTGGCATTTGAGGCCCAGTTCCACCGCCAACTGATTACTGGCGGTGTGGCCCAGGTCCTGGCGATCCAGCCAGCGTTGCAGGTGCGAATAATGGCCACCGTCTTCGCGCTCGACCACCTGCTTGGCGACGTTGATAGCGTTGTCGTCGATACGGGTCTGGGTCAGCAGAGCCAACAACAGATCGAGGGCCTTACGCTGGTTTTTCGCCGGTGCTTCGATGACGAACGTGGTGTCGGCGTTGCTGGTGTAAGCGTTCCACTCACCACCCAGGGCCTGCATGCGCTCCTCCAGACCACCTTCGCCGGTGGCGTCGATGCCGCTGAACAGCAAGTGTTCGAGCAGATGCGGCAGCTCCTTGTCGGCGCAGCTGAAATCATCCAGACCCACGCCGACTACCAGCCGAATCGCCACATGCCCGCGCTCGGTGCCCGGTTTGAGGACCAATTGCAGGCCGTTGGGCAGCGTATAGCCCTCGACCTGAAAGCGATCCAGGGCAAATGAGGGCAGGGCGCCGAGCAACAGACAAGCGAATAGCAGACAGCGCATAACGAGTTTCCGTACGACAGCGTAAGTACAACAGACTTCAGGCAACTGTGGACGTTCAGGGTGAATGAGTGATGTCAGCCAAATCGTCGACCGCCAGAGCACCGGTGTCCGAAGTGCCCAACACCGCATAGGCACTGCTGCAAAACAGCGAATTGAGGCGCCTCATGTCAGCGATCAGCTCCAGATGCAGCGAACTGGTCTCGATGCTTTGCACAATCTTACGGTGCAAACGACTGACATGAGCGTGGGCCAGGCGGCGTTCCTGTGCGCGAAAGCGACGTTTCTCACGCAGTAACTGGCGAGCACTTTCCGGATCGGAACTGAGGAACACCGACAACCCCAGGCGCAGGTTGGCAATCAGCTGGCTGTGCAGGCCCGCCAATTCTTCCAGACCGACCTCGGAAAACGACCGCCGCTGCGCGGTTTTCTGCTGCTGAACCTTGCGCAGCATGCGTTCGATCAGGTCACTGGCCAGTTTCAGGTTAATCGCCAGCTCGATGGTTTCAGCCCACCGTTGGCTATCTTGTTCGCTGAGGTCTTCCCGAGGCATTTGCGCCAGATAGAGTTTGATCGCGCTGTAGAGCGCTTCGACATCATCGGTCAGGCGACGGATTTCCTGGGTAACGGCGGTCTGTTTGCCACGCAGTACGGCGAGCATGGCTTCGAGCATGTTGTCGACCAGATCGCCGATGCGCAGGGTTTCCCGGGCGGCATTGGCCAGCGCCAGGCTGGGGGTCACCAATGCCGTCGGGTCAAGGTGCCGCGGCTTGGCCGTGCCGTTGATGTCCGGCCGTTCCGGCAGCAGCCAAGCACAGAGCCTGGCCATCAGCCCGACGCTGGGCAACAGGATCAGGCAGCGCGCGGTGTTGTAGAGCAGGTGGAAGCCGATGACCATTTCCTGAGCGCTGAAGTCGAAGCTGTCGATCCAGTGCACCAGTGGATCGAGCACCGGAATGATCAGCAGCAGACCAATCAGTTTGTACAACAGGCTGCCCAGCGCCACCTGACGGCCGGCGGCGTTCTGCATGCTGGTGCTGAGGAAGGCGAGAACGCCGCTGCCGATGTTGGCGCCGATCACCAGGCCGATGGCCACTGGCAGGCTGATCACGCTGGCACCGGCGAGGGTCGCGGTCAGCAATACGGCGGCCAGGCTGGAGTATGAAATCATCGCGAACAGTGCACCGACCAGCGCATCGAGCAAGATATCGCCGGTCAGAGAGGCAAAAATCACCTTCACTCCCTGAGCATGAGTGATCGGCGTGGCGGCCTCGACGATCAGTTGCAGCGCCAGAATGATCAGCCCCAGACCGATGCTGACCCGCCCCATCTGCCCGACCCGGGTCTGCTTGCGCGACAGAAAGAAAATCACCCCGAGGAAGATCAGCAGCGGTGACAGCCACGACAGGTCGAGGGTCAGTACCCGCGCCATCAGTGCGGTACCGACGTCGGCACCGAGCATCGTCGCCAGGGCCGGGGTCAGCGCCATCAGGCCCTGACCGACAAACGAAGTGACGAGCATGGCGGTGGCGTTGCTGCTCTGGACCATGGCGGTCACCATGATCCCGGCGATAAACGCCAGCCAGCGCCTGGCCATGTTCTGCCCGATCACATGGCGCAAGTTGGAGCCATAAACCCGCAGGATGCCGGTTCGGACGATGTGCGTGCCCCAGATCAGCAAGGCCACGGCCGATAACAAATTGAGCAGGGTGAGCATACAGGCCCCCTGTGGTGGTAGCGCCCCAGCGGGGCAAGTTAACGATGCCGCGTTCTTCTACGTTCTGTACTTAAGCTGTAGTTGGCTAACGGTCTGGACGCCAGCATCGCATAGCTAAAGAAGCGATTGAAACAAAACTGTCATGAAAACAGTTTGATGCAGACATGACAAAGGGGCCCGAAGGCCCCTTTGTCACAGCAGGGTGTTCGGGTTACTGACCCGGAACATCCTTGCGCAGTTTCACCGGCTCTTGCTGTGTGCGTTTTTTCGCAATCGCGGTGCGCATCCTGATGTTGATCGCTTCCACTGCCAGCGAGAACGCCATGGCGAAGTAGACGTAGCCTTTCGGCACATGCACATCGAAGGATTCGGCAATCAGCACGGTACCGACGATCAACAGGAAAGACAGCGCCAGCATTTTCAGCGACGGGTGCTTGTCGATGAACTCGCTGATGGTGCCGGAAGCCCACATCATCACCAGCACTGCGACGATGATTGCCGMGACCATGACCGGTACGTGGGACACCATGCCAACGGCAGTGATGACTGAGTCCAGCGAGAACACGATGTCGATGATCGCGATCTGGATAATGGTGTAGAGGAAGTTACCGCCCTTGCCACTTGGCTCGTCGCTGGTTTCATCCTCGCCTTCCAGCGCGTGATACATCTCTTGCGAGCTTTTCCACAGCAGGAACAGACCACCGAAGAACAAGATCAGGTCACGCCCGGAAATACCCTGGCCGAACACTTCGAACAGGTCCGCGGTGAGACGCATGACCCAGGTGATCGACAGCAGCAACAGAATCCGGGTGACCATGGCCAGCGCCAGGCCGAAGATCCGGGTACGCGCCTGCATGTGTTTGGGCATGCGGCTGACCAGGATCGAGATCATGATGATGTTGTCGATGCCCAGGACGATCTCCAGGGCGGTCAGGGTGAAGAAGGCAACCCAGATTTCAGGGTTGGTCAGCCATTCCATGTGTATTCCTTTGAGGATGTGTTTAAACCACGAAGGGCCCAGGCTTCAAACAAAGCCTGGACCCCTCATGGCGAGTCTTGGCTTATAGCGTGCTGAACAGTGGAAATATCCCCATCAGCAAGGCCGCCACCAGTATGCACAGGCAAACCAGCACCGCCCACTTCAAGGTGAACCGCTGATGGTCACCGAATTCGATASCGGCCAGGGCCACCAACAGGTAGGTCGATGGTACCAGCGGGCTCAGCAAGTGGACGGGCTGACCGACGATCGAGGCACGTGCCATTTCTACCGCGGTTATACCGTAATGACTGGCGGCTTCAGCAAGCACTGGCAACACGCCGTAATAAAATGCGTCGTTCGACATGAAGAACGTGAACGGCATGCTCACCAGCGCGGTGATCACGGCGAGGTACGGGCCGAGGAAATCCGGGATGACTGCCAGCAGGCTCTTGGACATGGCGTCGACCATGCCGGTGCCGGTCAGGATACCGGTGAAGATACCCGCGGCAAAGATCAACCCGACCACCGCCAACACGCTACCGGCGTGGGCCGCAACGCGGTCCTTCTGCTGTTGCAGGCAAGGATAGTTGACGATCATCGCGATACTGAACGCCACCATGAACAGCACTGGCAGCGGCAACAGGCCGGCGATCAAGGTGCCCATCAGTGCCAGGGTCAGCGCGCCGTTGAACCAGATCAGCTTTGGACGACGGGCGTCCGGGAACTGCGAAACGCTGATTTCGCTGTGGTCGATTTCATCACCGACCAGATGCAATTCACCCAGACGCGCACGCTCGCGTTTACCGTAGACATAGGCAATCGCCAGAATCGCCACCACACCGGCCAGCATCGCCGGAATCATCGGCACGAAGATCGCGGACGGGTCCACATGCAGCGCACTGGCCGCACGAGCGGTCGGACCGCCCCAAGGGGTCATGTTCATCACGCCACCGGCGAGGATGATCAGACCGGCCATGATCCGCGGGCTCATGCCGATGCGGCTGTAGAGCGGCAGCATGGCGGCCACGCAGATCATGTAAGTGGTGGCGCCATCACCGTCCATGGACACGATCAGCGCCAGCACGGCGGTACCAACCGACACCTTCAACGGGTCGCCCTTGACCAGTTTGAGGATCTTGCGCACGGCCGGGTCAAACAGGCCGGAGTCGATCATCAGGGCGAAGTAAAGGATGGCGAACATCAGCATCACGCCGGTCGGCGCAAGCTTGGTGATGCCTTCGAGCATCATCGGGCCGATCTTCGGCGAGAAGCCACCGAACAGGGCGAAGATGATCGGGATGATAATCAGGGCGATCAGCGCGGACAGGCGCTTGGTCATGATCAGGAACATGAACGTGATGACCATGGCAAAGCCAAGGAAAGTCAGCATAGGAATACTCCAGGCGTAGCGCGGCTAGGGAATGGGCGAACCGATGAGGTCAGCGCAGAACGGGAAGCACGAAACGTACGGGCGGAGGTGCAGCGAAGAGGCGGATAGGAGCGGACATCAGAATCACCATTGTTGTTGTTAAATGGGCCGGGCGGGCAATGAAACACTCGCGTTGGCCAACCGGTCTGTTGCCGGCAGTGAGGCGATCCTAATCGGGGAAGCTTTCAGCCAGCTTTCGCGGATGAAAGCATTGACCGAATGTACGACCGGTCGTCGGCCGGGTTGAAAGTCTGTAGATGTGGGTCGGGAGCAAGACATTGGCGACCCCATGCAGGATATCGCCCACTGCCATTGCTCGATTTGCCGTCCGGCGAGCCCGAAGAACAACTCTGATCAGAAAACAGACAGGTCCAGCGGCCGGATCGCACCCATCCAGATCGCGTGTTCGGTGTGGTCGAGCAGATCGTTGCCGGTCTCCGGGTGCAGGAACACCACCAACCCCTTGCGATTGAGCGCCAGCCACGGCAATACCTCGCCAAGGTATTGCGGCTCGAAAGCCAATTGGCAGCTCCAGTCCGGGTGCGGGCCAACCAGGCGTTCATGCACGCGGCCCATCTTCAGTGGAAACAATTGTGCGGCCTGCTCACACAAGGCCCGGGCCTGYGGGAGAGTATTGGCGTCGAAATAGACATGGGCGTGGTAGCCCTTGATCTGTTGCATCTGAAACCCCTTTGAACCTGGTCGAACCCACACCGTTCCCCACAGGTCTTACGTTATATAGGCAGGACGTTCGGAGCACAGCCATGAAAAATGCCGAAACCCCGGTAGTAAAGGTAGTGCTTTATGGTGCCATGAGTAGCCTGGGCAGTGCGCTGATGGCGGAAATGCTGCGGCGCCAACATGAAGTGATCGCGATTCTCGATGACCTGACGGCACTCGCGCCACGCCCCGGATTGCGCACCAAGGCCGGCAATCTGTTCGATGCCAAACGGGTCAAGCAAAGCGTGGCCGGCTGTTCGGCGGTGATCTGCCTGCTGGATGCGCCGGGGTTGCCGATGAACAGCGAACACATCGAAAAATCCATCGTGCCTGGCCCGGTCGAGCAGGTGCTGGCAGTGGATGCACTGATTGACGGCATGCAGGCCGCGGGTATCGCGCGGTTGTTTGTGGTGGGTGATTTCGAGGTGCTGGACGATCCGGAGATAGAAGACGAACTGCAACGCCACGCCGCTGAAGAAATCCGCGAGGCGCTGCAAAGCAGCCCATTGCACTGGACCCTGGTGAATGCCCCACGCGGCGTACCAGGACTGTCCATCGAGCATTTCAGTCACGTCAGCACGAGCCTGGAACCTGGCCTGGCCGAACCGCTGGAACGGCTGAACCGAGTTGCCGTCGGGCTCCAGTCGAACCAGTTGCTGCTGTGTTCGCCACGCAGGTGCAACAGCGGAAACTCCAGCAATGACTGAGCCGGCAAGGGCAGGGGACGATCCTTCAAAAGCAGCGGGCTGCACACCGGAAACACTWCTTCACTGAACAACCAATGGCTCTCGCCTTGCTTGAACCGGCCATCGCCGAACAGCACCGCCACATCGATATCAGTGCGCAGCATGTTGTGGCTGCGCTCACTGGTAACCAGGCTGACGTCCACTTGAGGATGGGCGGTATGGAAGCGGTGCAGCCGTGGCATCAGCCAGTACGCGGCGAAGGCGAAGTCGGTGGCCACCTGCAACACTTCGTGTTGCTGCTGTGCACTGATCGCGCTCAATCCGGCGTCGATATTCTGTAAACCGAGCTGAACTTGCTCAAACAGAATCGCGCCAGCCTCGGTCAGTTCGATACCGCGATAAATGCGGTCAAACAATCGTGTAGCGAGCTGCTCCTCCAATCGTTTGATCTGCTGACTGATGGCCGGTTGCGTGGTGCCGAGCTCCACTGCAGCGGCAGTGAAACTGCGCTGGCGGGCCGCGGCTTCAAAGGCGCGCAACAGGTCCAGAGACAAATCACCGAGGGCGTCATACATAAGCTGTGCTTATCCTAGTCATTGCCTGGCGTGGGCTTTACCACAAATTCCATGGGTTGCATGCTCGACCACAGCACTCTCGCATAAATATCCACTATGGAATGCCGCGATCACATGAAGCGCAAAAATATTCTTTTCATCATGGCCGATCAAATGGCCGCGCCAATGTTGCCGTTCTACGGCCCTTCGCCCATCAAACTGCCGAATCTGAGCCGGCTCGCCGCCGAAGGTGTGGTGTTCGACGCCGCGTACTGCAACAGCCCGCTCTGCGCACCGTCACGTTTCACCCTGGTCAGCGGACAGTTGCCGAGCAAGATCGGCGCTTACGACAACGCGGCCGATTTCCCCGCCGACGTTCCGACCTATGCCCACTACCTGCGGCGCCTCGGTTACCGCACCGCGCTGTCGGGCAAGATGCACTTCTGCGGCCCAGACCAGTTACACGGCTATGAAGAACGTCTCACCAGCGACATCTACCCGGCCGACTACGGTTGGGCGGTGAACTGGGACGAGCCGGACGTGCGGCCGACTTGGTACCACAATATGTCGTCGGTGCTGCAAGCCGGGCCCTGCGTACGCACCAATCAGCTGGATTTCGACGAAGAGGTGGTGTTCAAGGCCCAGCAATACCTGTTCGATCACATCCGCGAAGATGGCGATCAGCCGTTCTGCCTGACCGTGTCGATGACGCACCCACACGACCCGTACACGATTCCCAAGGCGTTCTGGGATCTGTACGACGACGCCGACATCCCTTTGCCGGAAACACCCGCACAGGATGAACTCGATCCTCACTCCCAGCGCCTGCTCAAAGTCTATGACCTGTGGGACAAGCCGCTGCCTGTGGATAAGATTCGCGACGCGCGCCGTGCCTACTTTGGTGCGTGCAGCTATATCGACAGCAACGTCGGCAAACTCCTGCAAACACTCGAGGAAACCGGGCTGATCGATGACACCATCATCGTGTTCTCCGGTGACCACGGCGACATGCTCGGCGAGCGTGGTCTCTGGTACAAGATGCACTGGTACGAAATGGCCGCCCGCGTACCGCTGCTGATCAGCGCGCCGGGGCAATTCGGCGCCGGACGGGTCAGCGCAGCGGTATCCACCGCCGACCTGCTGCCGACCTTTGTGGAATTGGCCGGCGGCTCATTGGAGCCAGGCCTRCCGCTGGACGGCCGCTCGCTGGTTTCACACCTGCAAGGGCAGGGCGGTCACGACGAGGTATTCGGTGAATACATGGCCGAAGGCACCATCAGCCCGTTGATGATGATTCGTCGCGGCGCCTACAAATTCATCTACAGCGAAGACGACCCTTGCCTGCTCTTCGATGTGCATAACGACCCGCGTGAACAGGAAGAACTCAGCCATTCGCCGCAACATCATCAGCTGTTCGAGGATTTTCTCGCCGAAGCACGGGCCAAATGGAATATCCCGGCGATCCACCAACAGGTGCTCGCCAGTCAGCGACGCCGGCGTTTCGTCGCCGACGCCCTGACCATCGGCAAGCTGAAGAGCTGGGACCACCAGCCGCTGGTAGATGCCAGTCAGCAGTACATGCGCAACCACATCGACCTCGACGATCTGGAGCGTAAAGCCCGTTATCCACAACCCTGCCAAAACCAATAATGTTAAGGGGACGTCCATGCAAAAGTTATCCACAGTACTGACAGTCGGGCTTCTGGCTCTGGGCAGCACCTCGGCCTACGCCGAGCAAAGCTGCGAAACGGTGAAGATGGCCGACCCTGGCTGGAGCGACATCGCCGCCACCAACGCCATCACCGGGTTTCTGCTGGACGGCATGGGCTACAAGGCCAAGGTCGACACGCTGGCAGTGCCGATCACCTTTGGCGGTCTGAAGGATGGCCAGGTGGACGTGTTTCTGGGTAACTGGATGCCGGCGCAGCAAGGCTTCTACGACAAGTTCGTGGCCAACGGCGATGTCACGCAGCTGGCGAAGAACCTCGACGGCACCGAGTTCACCCTGGCGGTCCCGGATTACGTCTGGGACGCGGGTGTGCATAACTTTAACGACCTGAACAAGTACGCCGAGCTACACCACAAAGAAGTCGACAAGAAGATCTATGGCATCGGTTCCGGCGCCCCGGCGAACATTTCGCTGCAAGAGATCATCAAGAAGAATGACTTCGAGATGGGCCAGTGGAAACTGATCGAGTCCAGCGAGCAGGCGATGCTGGCCGAAGTATCCCGCGCGGTGAAGAAACAGAAGTTCGTGACCTTCCTCGGCTGGACGCCACACCCGATGAACGTGCAGTTGAAAATGCATTATCTGAAGGGTGGCGAGAAGTACTTCGGTGACACCGGCAGTGTTTATACACTGACCCGCAAAGGTTATGCACAGGCCTGCCC
>NZ_JBFTMK010000265.1:0-10110 GCF_056396965.1 Pseudomonas sp. 05N434 | reverse complement strand
TTCATTGCATGAACGACTTACAAGATCTGATTGATAACAACGAACGCTGGGCTRATGCGATCACCCGCGAAGATCCTGATTTTTTTGCCAAGCTAGCCCGTCAGCAAACCCCGGAATACCTGTGGATCGGCTGTTCAGACGCACGCGTGCCAGCCAACGAAATCGTCGGCATGCTGCCGGGTGATCTGTTCGTGCACCGCAACGTGGCCAACGTGGTGCTGCA
Source organism: Pseudomonas sp. 05N434 (assembly GCF_056396965.1). Classification (NCBI taxonomy): domain Bacteria; kingdom Pseudomonadati; phylum Pseudomonadota; class Gammaproteobacteria; order Pseudomonadales; family Pseudomonadaceae; genus Pseudomonas; species Pseudomonas sp. 05N434. Next base: position 9,887 of record NZ_JBFTMK010000265.1, on the reverse strand, counting down.
CACCGACCTCAACTGCCTGTCGGTGATTCAGTATGCGGTGGATGTACTCAAGGTCAAACACATCCTGGTGACCGGCCACTATGGCTGCGGCGGTGTACGCGCCTCAATGCAGGATCGTCAGTTGGGCCTGATCGACGGCTGGTTGCGCTCGATTCGTGATCTCTACTATGAAAAACGCGACGAACTGGCCAAGTTGCCCACCGAAGAAGAGCGGGTCGACCGCCTCTGTGAGCTCAATGTGATCCAGCAGGTGGCCAACGTCGGTCACACCAGCATTGTGCAAAATGCCTGGCACCGCGGGCAGAGCCTGTCGATCCACGGCTGCATCTATGGCATCAAGGACGGTCGCTGGAAGAGCCTGAACGCCACCATCAGTGGTTTCGAGCAGTTGCCGCCGCAGTACCGTTTGCGCCCGGTCGAGGCGTTGTAAAAGCCTTTCAGCCGAGACTTCGCCGACGCCAGTGTTGAAAGAACTGTTCACCATTGGCATTCGGCGACTCATCGTAGCCGATGATCCAGCCACGGCAGCAAGGACAACCGCAACGGCAGGCGAACTGCCGCAGCAGCTTGTCTTCTGTCGCGGCGAAATCCATCGTCAGTCGGTCACCCTTCTTGATGTCTTTGAGCGCCCATAACCACAGCTCGCTCATATCGAGAAAGACGTTGGGGTCGCAGGAGTGACTCAGCAGACCACTGAAGCACGGATCGTAGACATGGATTCCCGGCGCCAACTGCCGGGTGTGTCGGCAGCGATAGGGCAATAGATCGACACAAGCCTCTCGCAAATGAGATAACCGGTCTACTGTCAGATATGACAGTCGAGAAAAGCTCTTTCCCGCGTCAGCCATGGCTCACGCGGGAAAGACTTCCTTCGTTTTACAAGTGTGGGGCAGATGCGGAGGTCATAAGGGCCGGGGTCTGCAGCTGTTTCAGCTCGGATTTGACCGGCGCTGTCGAGCATTTGGCCACCGCTTGCTCAGGCGTCAGGTTGCGAATCGAGGTGTAGAACAGTTCGCAGGTTTTTTCTTTCTGGGTCACTTGCCAGGTCTGAGTGCAGCTTTTCAGCTGAGCGGTAGGGTCAGTGCCCGGTTTGCTGCCCATTCCGGCCTGCCAGCACGCGGCACTCAAATCCTGCCCCATGACTTTCAGCCCCGCGGCGTCGGCCTTGGCCTGCGCATCGTCGCCGCTATAGGCTTCGGGGTCGGCGGCGTACCAGATGTAGCTCGGGTGGTTGGAACCCAGTACGGGTACCGTCACCCCCTTGCTCGGGCTGATGGTTGCCAGGCCCAATATTTCTACGGTCTGCCCGTATTGTTGCTTGATCCAGTTACGCACCGGTGAACCAAAGGCGACCATTGGCAATGCTGCACCTTTGGCATTCTGGCTGACTTCCTTGACCATGGTGGTCTGGTAGTCCGTGAAGTAGTTGTAGACGCCTTCCAGATCCTTGCCGGCGGTGGACGGCGCGGCAATCGGCGCGATGTCGATGATGGTCTGATAGGCCGGCGTCTGGTCGGCGGGAATGTTGTTGGCGGTCAGCAGCGCGGCCCAGCGGTCGGTGGTCTTGGACTCCAGATAGTCCTGGGCCTGGGTCAGGGAATAATCTGGCGGGAAGTGCAGCAGTTCGACGCTTTTGCGGTTTTCCAGCGCCATGCCCAGCGGCAGGAACAGGTACCAGTTATAGGTCCATTTGCCATCGGCACTCAGCTTGTTGGCACCGTTGTAGGCCAAATCCCCAGCATTGAGCAGTGCGGTCAGTGGCTTGTCATAGCCTTTGGGCACACCGCTGATATGGGCGTGAAGCTGCTTGTTTTCGGTTTTGACCAGCACTTTTGCGGTCTTGTAGCCATCGCGCTGTACGCTTTGGGTCAGGTAATGCTCGACGGTCTGCTCCAGTGTCCAGTTGCGGAAGCAGATGACATTACAGTTGTTGGGGTAGGCGAACAGCCGGGTAACGCGCTCGGTACTGCCCAGATTCAGATCGACATCGGCGTGAGCGGCGGCGCTCAGGGTGAGCGCGGCGAGGGTGAATCCTGCGAGTTTGAACATGCTCAGATCCTTTTCAGCGTGAGCCCTCGGAGGTGGGGCGGGTACATACTGGAACTAGTTGTGTCGAACGGTCTAGTACACAAGTGAAAAGAGCGCCAGTCAGAGCCCCTTTTTCATCAGGCAAAGTGCAGTGTATTGCTCAAATCGCCCATGGGTTTCTGGCCACGGGCAATCATTGCATCGTCCCGCTGCCTGAGGCCATCGAGCTTTTCAAGCTGAAACACCCGGGTGATCAACCGCAGAATCGAGCCAGTGTCATAGACCGTGTGATCCACCATGCCCTTGCGCGCAAACGGCGAAACTACCAGCGTCGGTACCCGCGAGCCCGGTCCCCAGCGGTCGCCCTTGGGCGGTGCGACGTGATCCCACCAACCGCCGTTCTCATCGACCGTGACCACGACCACCATGTTTTTCCACTGCGGGCTTTCCCGCAGCACTTTCAGGGCGCGGACGATGTGCCGGTCGCCGGACGCTACATCGGCGTAACCGGCGTGCATGTTCAGGTTGCCCTGGGGTTTATAGAAACTCACCGCCGGCAGCTTGCCCGCCTCGGCATCGGCAAAGAACTTGTTGGTATTCGATTCATCGCCCAGCCCCGCATCCCGTAGACGTTTACCGCGCTCCAGCGGGTTTTCCGGCCCCTGCTGCTTGAAGTAGTTGAACGGTTGGTGGTGGTACTGGAAGTTCGGGATTTTCGGAATACCGCCAGAGTCCTTGTACTGATCCAGCGTCGCCTGCCAACCTCCGGCATACCAGGCCCAGTCGATGTTTTTCTTCGAGAGCTTGTCGCCTATGTGCTCGTGGGTCTGGGGGACAATGACGTTCGGCAGGTCTGGTTTGGCGTACGCAGGACGCTCCGGGTCGCGAATCCAGGTCGGCCAGTACGGCGGAGCGAGCGTGTTGACCCCATAGCCGTCCGGCGTCAGCGCGCTGGKGCCGAATTGGGGTGGGCCGGTCATGGCGCTGGCTGGGGATTGTTCCAGGGGCTTGAGGCGTGGGTCGGCCGGATCATCGCTTTGCAGCGTGGCGATTTGTGTCTTGGCCACCGAGTTGAYGGCGTCCGGATAGAACGGCGCGGTGGCGCTGATCAGGTATTGATGGTTGAGAAACRAGCCGCCGAAAGCCCCCTGGAAAAAGTTATCGCAGAGCACAAATTCTTGGGCAACGTCCCACAACCGCAGGGAATATCGACTCTGGGCGTAATGCCCCATGGGCAGGCCACCGGAGTCGCCCCAGGCGACAAAGCCGTCATTTTTGCCACCGTTGATCTGCATCTGGTTCTGATAGAACGCATGCCACAGGTCGCGCGTCACCAGACCGAACGGCAAGTCTTCTGCGTTCGGACCTTTGAGGGCGAAGGGCGCGTTAGGCAGGTGTTCCTGGAACTGGGATGCGCTGGGGTAAGTCACGCCATCGAGGGTTTGCGGGCCGATCTGCAGCACGCCGCCCCAGACTGGCGGCAGGGTCTGCAACAGGCTGCCATCGCGATCGCGCTGCTGATATTCGACGGGCTTGAGGCCCGAGAGCGGTTTCTCGACGCCAGGGAAGTCGCCGAACAGGTTATTGAAACTACGGTTCTCGGCGTAGATCACCACTACGGTTTTCACCTGGTCGCGTAGGGCTTTGTCCAATTCGACAGGTGAAAGCAGGCGTTCGAGCGGTTTATCCGACTCATCGCCATGACTGCCACAAGCGCTGAGGGTCGCGCCGACACCGAGTACCGCCACGCCACCCAGGAAGCGGCGGCGACTGGTGTCGGTGGGCGTATCTGTTTGCGGGGAAGAGGCGTCGTTGCGGTTTTCTTCATCGTTCATGGCGAGTTCCGTCTTGCTAAGTTGTTTCAATATGTTTCGGCGGGACGCTAGCAGCGAGGTGTGACAGAGGGGTTACGTTTGTGAAAACAATAAGTCGCCAGTGTGGAAGCAGCCCGCTTCCACACTGGATTGGTAGTGGATTGAAGGTCGGCGTCAAGGCACTACCGGCGCCATATACGTAAGCGTCGTCCCTAGCGCCCACAGCAGAAACAGCACCAGTGGCGTGTGCACCAGCAGCTGCACGAACGAAAACCCGATCAGATCCCGGGCCTTCAACCCGAGCACGCCCAGTAGCGGCAGCATGTAGAACGGGTTGATCAGGTTCGGCAGGGCTTCGGCGGCGTTGTAGATCTGCACGGCCCAGCCCAGGTGATAGTTCAGGTCGTTGGCCACTTGCATGACATACGGCGCTTCAATGATCCATTTGCCACCACCGGACGGGATGAAGAAACCGAGGATGGCCGAGTACACGCCCATCAGCAGGGCGTAGGTGTCGTGGGACGCAATTTGTACGAAAAAGGTCGAGATGTGGTGGGCCAATGATTGTCCGTCGGTGCCCTTGACCACCGTCATCAGGGCAGCGATCGAGCCGTACAGCGGGAACTGGATCAGCACGCCGGTGGTGGTCGGCACCGCACGGGCCACCGCATCGAGGAAGCTGCGCGGGCGCCAGTGCAGCAGCGCGCCGAGCATCAGGAACAGGAAGTTGTAGGTGTTCAGTCCGGAAATCGCGCTGATCGCCGGTTTGGTCGCAAACTCATGGAACAGCCATCCGGCCGCCAGCAATGCCAGCAGAATCGTCAGCAGCGGGCTGTATTCCAGCCATTCACCAGGGCGGGTACGCGGTGCTGGCGCCGGCAGACTGAAACCCGGATCGATACCGCAGGCTTTGGCGTCACGGGCTGTCGCGGGGCCGGGCGCGGTGGCGTAGGCAACGATTAGTGAGACCACGGTCAGTGCCAGCAACAGCGCACCCGACTGCCAGAGAAAGATCGTTTGAGTGAAGGGAATGACGCCCGTGATCGACAGAATCGATGGCGGCAAACTGGCGGGGTTGGCTTGCAATTGTGCCGCGGACGACGACAGACCCAAGGCCCAGACCGCGCCCAGACCAAGATAGGCGGCGGCACCGGCGGCTCGGTAATCCATTTTCAGATCGGTACGGCGGGCGAGGGCACGTACCAGCAGTCCGCCGAATACCAGTGACAGCCCCCAGTTCAGCAACGACGCGACCATGGAAATCAGCGCCACCCAGGCCACGGCGGAACGGCCGTTTTTCGGGACCCGTGCCAGGCGATCGATCAGTTTCACCGCCGGTGGCGAACTGGCGACCACGTAACCGCCGATCACCACGAATGCCATCTGCATGGTGAACGGAATCAGGCTCCAGAAACCGTCACCGAAGGCCATGGCGGCGTCGATGGGTTTGGCGCCCATGGCCATGGTCGCCACGGCGACGATGATCACTGCCAGCGCGGCGAATACCCAGGAGTCGGGAAACCAACGTTCGGCAAAGTTTGAACAATGCAGGGCAAAGCGCGCATAGCGGCTATCTTCGATATCAGCGGCCACGGGAGTACCTCGTTTTTATGTTTATTGTGGGGTTCAGGGCGCAATGGCCCATCCGGTCGGTGCCAACAGTAAATCAATCGGCCCGTTGCAGGGACGCTGTTTGGGGCGTTTGGGACTATGGTCTAACGGGTTGTCCACAAGCGCATTTGCGTAGACCGTGGGCGCCTTGGTTTTTTGCCTGCCAGAGTCCTTTTACATGACGGCCAACATCAATGCGCGCCCGGCGCCCTTCACTCGCTCGGACTACAAGACCCTGGGGCTTGCAGCCTTGGGCGGTGCGCTGGAAATCTACGACTTCATTATTTTCGTATTCTTCGCGCTGACCCTCAGCCAGCTGTTCTTCCCGCCGGAAATGCCCGAGTGGCTGCGTCTGCTGCAAAGCTTCGGGATCTTCGTCACGGGCTACCTCGCGCGTCCGTTGGGCGGGATCCTGATGGCGCATTTCGCTGACCGGTTGGGACGCAAGAAGGTGTTCAGCCTGAGCATTCTGATGATGGCGTTGCCGTGCTTGCTGATCGGGATCATGCCGACCTACGCCCAGATCGGCTATTTCGCACCACTGTTGCTGTTGGCCCTGAGGGTCCTGCAAGGCGCGGCGGTGGGTGGTGAGGTGCCGAGTGCCTGGGTGTTCGTCGCTGAGCACGCGCCGGTCGGACATCGCGGTTATGCCCTCGGTTTCCTGCAAGCGGGGCTGACCTTCGGTTACCTGATCGGCGCCTTGACGGCGACTTTTCTGGCTCAGGCGTTCACCTCGGCGCAAATCCTCGATTACGCCTGGCGTTACCCGTTTCTGCTGGGCGGTGTGTTTGGCGTGATCGGTGTCTGGCTGCGCCGCTGGCTCAGCGAAACCCCGGTGTTCATGGCGATGCAGGCCCAGCGCGAGGCCGCTGTCGAACTGCCGCTGCGCACGGTGGATTTCCTTCACCTACAACATTGCCTACGCCGCCTGGGCGAGTGTCACACCGCTGCTGTTGATCGGTCTGATGCCATGGAGTCCGTGGATTTGTGTGATCTTCTGCGCGGTGATGGGGGCCGTGGGCATCAGCAGCGCGGTGTATTTCGGTGCGCGAATGCCGCGAGTCGGGCGCTGTTCGGTGGCTGGCGCGGCATGAGGCCGTTTGTGCCGCGACTATTTTTGTAGGACAACCCTGCAACACTCTTCAGAAAATACCTGCAAAGCCGATGGCTAGGCTGTAAGCCGCTTTTTATCTCTGTCCATCGGTGCTTCCCATGTTCAATAAACGCTTGAAGCAGGAGCTGTCGGCTCTTCGCGAAGAACTCTCCAGCCTTCTGCAAGTCAAGGAGAGTCTGGAAAGCGAGATGCTGGTCCTGACTCTTGACTCCGATGGGCGAATTCAATCGGTCAACCAAAACTTCGTCAGTGAGATGCTCTACAAAAGCAATGATCTGATCGGCCGGCACATCGAAGACCTTGTTCCGGTCCATGTGAAATCGGATGAATTCCATAACCGTTTCAAGGCCGCGCYGACCCGTGGTGAGCACTTTGCCGGCGCGGTCCGTTTGCTACGCGGCAACGGTGCCGAAGCCTGGTTGCGTTCGATCATGCAGCCGGTGCGCTCCTCGGACGGCCGTATCAAGAACTTCTCGATTTACTCCAGCGACCTGACCCGTACCATCGAGGCGTCCCGTGAGCATGAAAACCTGATTGGCGCGCTGGTGCGTTCGACGGCAGTGATCGAGTTCGACCTCAATGGCAACGTGCTGATGGCCAACGAGCGTTTCCTCAGTGGCATGGGTTACAGCCTGGCGCAGATCCAAGGTAAACATCACCGCATCTTCTGTGAGCCAGAGGAATACAGAGTGCACAGCGCGGAACTGCCGTGGTGACCCAAGCTGTAGACGTGATGCGTGACCTGGCCAAACACATGCAAACCGCTGGCGAAGGTATCGAAGCACTGAACGAGCAATCGCTGGTGATCGGCACCATCGTCAAAACCATCAGCGGCATCGCCGAGCAGACCAACCTGCTGGCGCTCAACGCGGCCATCGAAGCGGCTCGTGCCGGTGAACAGGGACGTGGGTTTGCCGTGGTGGCGGACGAAGTCCGGCAATTAGCCTCGCGCACCAGTCAGGCGACCGATGAAATTGTCGGCGTCGTGCGTCAGAACCAGGACATGGCGCGCAACGCCGTGGCGCTCATGACTGACGGCAAGCTCCAGGCTGAACAAGGCCTGGCGCTGGCGGCGGAGGCGGGCACGGTGATCGTCGAGATCCAGGACGGTGCGCAGAAAGTGGTGAACGCAGTCGGGCAGTTTGCCAACCAATTATCGACTTGATGCTATCTATCCGGCGCGGGTAGTCCTCAAAAAGGCCTACCTCCCGGTAAGCCTTTCCTCATTCCTGCGTAAGACTCAATCCCCCAACGCTTCCCCCTCACGCCGTGGATCGGCCCCGCCGGCCAACGCGGCTTTCCCCTGCGCATCCTTGACTCGAACAATCGCCTGAGTCCCGCTAGTCATGTCGATCTCGCCCACGCTGTGCCCTTTGTCCTTCAGTGCCTGAATCAGTGCCGGGCTGAACTGACCCTGTTCCAGTTCGGTCGGGCCGTTGCGGCTGCCGAAATTGGGCAGGTTGATGGCGGCCTGTGGGTCGAGGTTCCAGTCGAGCAGGCCAATGGTGGATTTGGCCACGTACTCGATGATCTGCGAGCCGCCAGGGGAGCCGACGGTGGCCAGGAACTCGCCGCTCTGGCGGTCGAAGATCAGCGTTGGTGCCATGGACGAGCGCGGGCGTTTGCCGGGTTCGACGCGGTTGGCGACTTTTTGCCCTTGCTCTTCGGGGATGAACGAAAAGTCGGTCATCTGGTTGTTGAGCAGAAAACCCTGGACCATCAAGTGTGAGCCGAATGCCGCTTCCACGGTGGTGGTCATGGACACGGCATCGCCCTCGTCATCGACTGCCACCACCTGCGAGGTGGAGATGCGCAGCGGCGAGCGGTCCGGCGCGTAGGCGACCTGAATGCCCGGCGGGGTGCCGGGTTTGGCCTGGCCCATGCTGCGATCACCTATCAAGGCGGCGCGGCTGGCCAGGTAAGTCGGGTCGACCAGCCCTTTGACCGGTACGGGTACGAAGTCGGTGTCGGCAACGTACTGCGCACGATCGGCATAAGCCAGGCGCTCGGCTTCGGCGATCAGGTGTACGGCTTCAGGGGCTGGCTCTATGCCCGCCGGTTTGTTGGTCTTGACCGGTTTGAGTGGTGCCAGGGCAAAGCGTGGGTCGCGGGTTTCCAGGGCCTGCAAGGTGCCGAGGATTTGCGCCACGGCGATCCCGCCCGACGACGGTGGCGGCATGCCGCAGACCTGCCAGCGTTTGTAGTCGGTGCAAAGCGGCGCGCGTTCCTTGGCCTTGTAGCCCTGGAGATCGCTCAGCGACAGGCTGCCGGGGTTGGTATGGCCCTGAACCTTGGCGACGATCTCTTTTGCGATGGTTCCTGTGTACAGCGCGTCGGGACCTTCCTTGGCGATGCGCTTGAATACCGCGGCGAGTGCCGGGTTTTTCAGCTGTGTACCGACGGCTTTCGGGCTGCTATCGGCATTCAGAAAGTAGGCGGCCATGTCCGGTGAGCGCTGGATAAACGCGTCGGCCGCGATCAACTGATGCAGCCGTGGCGAGATGGCGAAACCTTGCTCGGCGAGTTTGATCGCGGGTTCGAACAACCTCGCCCACGGCAGCCGACCGTGCTTTTGATGGGCCAGCTCCAACGCCCGCAACACACCCGGCGTACCCACCGAGCGCCCGCCGATCTGCGCCTGAGTGAAAGGCATCGGTTTGCCGTCGGCTTGCAGGAACAGTTTCTCGGTGGCACCAGCCGGTGCGGTTTCGCGACCGTCGTAGGTGCGCACGGCCTTGCCATCCCACAGCACAATCAACGCGCCACCGCCGATGCCCGACGATTGCGGCTCGACCAGCGTCAACACCGCTTGCATGGCAATGGCCGCATCAATCGCCGAGCCACCCTCGCGTAGCATCCCCCGCCCGGCTTCGGCCGCCAACGGGTTGGCGGCCGCGGCCATGTGTCTGGAGGCGTGCTGCGTCTGCAGGTCGGTGCGATAACCGGAGGTGATTTCCGGCGCGGCCGGCAAGGTCGAGACCGAAGGCGAAGAGGGCGGGGCGTTACACGCGGCGAGGGTTAAAGCGGTGGCGATCAGCGAAAAGGCTGACAGGCGATAGCGGTTCAAGTGGAAGGCTGAGAACACGCGAGGCACTCCGTCCATGGGATAAAAGGTCCAGGGACTTTATCGGCCGAAGGAGTGCTACGCAAATCAGGGTTCGCCCGCCACTTTTCTCGAGGCATAAAAAAACGGCCTACCTTTCGGTAAGCCGTTTTTAGTACTTGGTGGCTACACAGGGACTTGAACCCCGGACCCCAGCATTATGAATGCTATGCTCTAACCAACTGAGCTATGTAGCCAAGTGGCGCGCATTATTCAC
>NZ_JBFTMK010000264.1:0-6731 GCF_056396965.1 Pseudomonas sp. 05N434 | reverse complement strand
GGACTGCTGAGGAGACACTCTGTGAGCGAACTCATTCGCGTACCTGACATCGGCAGCGGTGAAGGTGAAGTAATTGAACTGTTTGTGAAGGTCGGCGACCGTATCGAAGCCGATCAGAGCATCCTGACGCTGGAATCGGACAAGGCGAGCATGGAAGTGCCTGCGCCTAAGGCCGGCATCATCAAGAGCCTGAAAGTGAAGCTGGGCGATCGCCTGAAAGAAGGCGACGAACTGCTGGAACTGGAAGTCGAAGGTGCCGCTGCGCCAGCCCCTGCGGCTGCTGCGCCAGCTGCCAAAGCTGAAGCCAAACCGGCTGCCGCACCTGCGCCAGCGGCGCCTGCTGCCGCGCCGGCTGCTGCCAGCATCCAGCAAGTGCACGTGCCGGACATCGGTTCGTCGGGCAAGGCCCAGATCATCGAGATCCAGGTCAAGGTCGGCGACACCGTCGAGGCTGATCAGTCGCTGATCACCCTGGAATCCGACAAGGCCAGCATGGAAATCCCTTCGCCCGCTGCTGGCGTGGTCAAGGCCATCAGCGTCAAGCTCAACGACGAAGTCGGCACGGGCGACCTGATTCTGGATCTGGAAGTGGCGGGTGCTGCGGCCCCTGCTGCTGCCGCTCCTGCCCAGGCTGCTGCGCCTGCTGCCGCTGCTCCGGCGCCAGCCGCCGCGGCTCCGGCTGCACCGGTTGCCGACAGCGTTCAGGACATTCACGTCCCGGACATCGGTTCGGCGGGCAAGGCCAAGATCATCGAAGTACTGGTCAAGGCTGGCGACACTGTTGCCGCCGATCAGTCGCTGATCACCCTGGAATCCGACAAGGCGAGCATGGAAATCCCATCGCCTGCCGCTGGCGTGGTGGAAAGCATTTCCATCAAGCTGGATGACGAAGTCGGTACCGGCGACCTGATCCTGAAGCTGAAAGTCAAAGGCGCGGCACCTGCTGCAGCCCCGGCTCCGGCTGCCGCTGCCGCGCCGAGTGCTCCAGCGCCTGCCGCTGCCGCTCCGGCTGCCGCCGCTCCTGCTGCTGCCCCGGCTGCTGCCCCGGCTGCTGCTCCTGCCAAGCCTGGCGCGAAAGTTCACGCCGGCCCTGCCGTGCGTCAACTGGCTCGCGAGTTCGGCGTCGAGCTGAGCGCTGTCGGCGCCAGCGGTCCGCACGGTCGCATCCTGAAGGAAGACGTTCAGGTTTACGTCAAGGCCATGATGCAGAAGGCCAAGGAAGCTCCGGCCGCTGCAGCTGGTGCAACCGGCGGCGCGGGCATCCCGCCGATTCCGGTCGTGGACTTCAGCCGCTTCGGCGAAATCGAAGAAGTGCCGATGACACGCCTGATGCAGGTCGGCGCTGCCAACCTGCACCGCAGCTGGCTGAACGTGCCGCACGTGACGCAATTCGACTCGGCGGATATCACCGAGCTGGAAGCGTTCCGTAACGCCCAGAAAGCCGTTGCAGAGAAGGCCGGCGTCAAGCTGACCATCCTGCCGCTGCTGCTCAAGTCCTGCGCACACCTGCTCAAGGAACTGCCGGACTTCAACAGCTCGCTGGCACCAAGCGGCAAAGCGATCATCCGCAAGAAATACGTGAACATCGGCTTCGCCGTCGACACCCCGGATGGCCTGCTGGTACCGGTCATCAAGAACGTCGACCAGAAGAGCCTCCTGCAACTGGCCGCCGAAGCTGCTTCCCTGGCTGAGAAAGCCCGGACCAAGAAGCTTTCGTCGGACGAGATGCAAGGCGCCTGCTTCACCATTTCCAGCCTCGGCCACATTGGCGGCACCGGCTTCACGCCGATCGTCAACGCGCCGGAAGTGGCGATCCTCGGTGTTTCCAAGGCAACCATCCAGCCAGTCTGGGACGGCAAAGCCTTCCAGCCGAAACTGATGCTACCGCTGTCGCTGTCCTACGATCACCGTGTGATCAACGGCGCCGCTGCTGCACGCTTCACCAAGCGTCTGAGCGACCTGCTGGCGGACATCCGCACCATCCTGCTGTAACACCGACTGGCCCTCCCCTCACGGAGGGCCAATCGCGTTCCACGTTTTCCGAGCGCCACGCTCGTACCTCAACCCCGTCGATTTGGCGGGGCTTTTTTTTGCCCTGAAGAAAGCCCTCCGCGTTTCAGCATCCTATGTAGCAGCTGTCGAGCTTGCGAGGCTGCTGCTACGGGATTGACCCTCTTCGTGCCTTATTCCTACATCTAAGGCTTACGCCACCTACAACCCCAGTCCACTTCTGCCCGATATTTTTCTCCAGCCAATAACTAGGCTTAGTTCGGAGATTTCTAATAGAAACCTCGATGACTTAATTTGCTTAGTTAGCATTACCTCGAATGGATTCGAACATGTTCAAACCAACTGTCGGCCCAATTATCGGCCATACCACAACTAACCATGCGCGTATTTTCTTGCGCGGTGAATTACAGAACGACGCCTTGGTATTTGCGGGCATCCGTTATCGACGCACAGGCGAGAAACTCTGGTCCAAAGGCGTATTTGCAAAACTGTCCGTCTTGCGCGACATGTCCGATGTCATTGCACTCAATGACCTGGTCACCGACACCGACTATGAGTACCAGGCAGGCTGGTTCAGCCCCATGAGCCCGGTGCATACCGTGGAGACAGTTCAGGAACTGCCGCTGCAATGGCCACGGGAGATTTACCGCTTTCGCACGCAGTCCAGCAAAATCTGCCAGCCACGGGCCTATATCGTCGGCTCGTGTCGTTACCTGCGAATGACCGCCGGCATTGCGTCGGCCCCACAGTTGGGCGACCGGATTTTTGCCTCGATCAACAGCCTGGCGGACAGCGCCGAACCGCCCGTCAGTGCCATGCTGATGACTGGCGATCAGATTTACGTCGACGACTTGAACCTCGTGGCCCCCGACCGGGAATACAAGGACATTCTCAAAAAATACCGCACAGCCTTTTCGCAGCCTCATATTTCCAAGTTAATGTCGGGCATGCCGACTTACATGATCCTCGACGACCATGAAATAGAAGACAACTGGCCCGCCAACAAAAGTAACGCCGATGATTACTTATACAAAAACGCCATTGCAGCATATGAGTTATATCAAGCCAGTCACAGCCCCACGTATGAGCTGCTGGCCAATGGGCAAGTAAGCAAAAGACTGGAAAAGTATTGGTATCAGTTCTCCGAGGGTGATATCGGGTGGTTTGTCACCGACAGTCGAACCCGACGCAATCTGTCGGCCAACGACCGGCGCATCCTTGACGAAGAACAGGAACAGGCCCTGCTCAAATGGCTGATCAATAACCCGGCCCGGGTCAAATTCGTGGTCACCAGTGTCATGTTCTATCCCGACCGTAAACTTCACGGTGATGACGCTTGGAAAGCCTTCCCGGAGCAACGCCTACGGCTGCTGGAGACGATTCGTACACGCCGTATCAAAAACGTCTTGTTCATCTCCGGCGATGTCCACGGCTCCCTCACCAGTCGCCTGACCCACAGCGAGGACCCGGATTTCGAAGTCCACACCATCGTGTCTTCACCGTTGTGCAACAGCAAACTGCTGCCGTACGCCAAGGCATCGACCTTCATCCTCGATCAGGCCCTGGCCCGAACAGCGGCAGGCGACTATCGGCATGAACTGACCAGCGAGGTGATCAGCCAGGACAACTTCGCGCATCTGATCGTCGAGGCCGAGCAGGTTCGCGTCAATTATCACGATCGGGATGGCAAGCCATTGCAGTCGATCAGCATCAAATTTCGTTGATCCCTCGAAAAGATCACAGCCTTCGGCAGCCCCTACGGGCTGCAATCTTTTGGCCCACAACATTACTTTTTGACGCCTCGCTGGAGAAAACTGTGCGCCTGCCGACATATTCTTATAGCACTTGGCCTTCATGTCTCTTGTCAGTCGGTGTCGCAATGATGCAACCTTGCCGCAGGCAACAGTAAAGAGGGCGAGAGCCCGGCGCGATCAGCATATTCGAAGCGAGTTTCCTTCAATGAAAAGCCAACCCGATGCCGCCAGCCGTATGGTGGCCGAGGTAGTGACGCAGTTGCCTGTGCCCTCGCGGCTCGGCATGCTGCGTTTCGAACGGCTGAATGAACCAAGCTGGGCGCTGCTGTTTCTCGATCCTAATTGCGAACGACAGTTCGGCCTGCCGGCGGTGGAGCTTTGTGCTCTGGTCGGCTCGCCCTACGCCAGCCTGATGGAGCCCGAAGCGCGCTATCAACTGCATGACACGATCCAGCAGCAACTCACCGAAAGCCCGCATTACCTGATCCGCTACACCTTGCACACCGCCGCCGGCGTTCTGAGCCTGCTGGAACTTGGCGAAGCCTACAAACAACACAATCGGCACCTGCTGCGCGGCTACCTGATGGTGGTGGACGGCCTGTTCGACGGCGAACCCTTGCTGCCGGCGCTGGATCTGGAAACCCAGAACTCACGCCTGCAAATCGCCCTGGAACTCAATCAACGTGCCCAGCAGGAACAACTGCAGCACCTGGACCGGGTGCGCGCCCAGCAAGACCTGATCCTGCTGCTGACCCGCCAGCGCTATAGCACCAACAACTCCCTGCAAGAAGCCGCCGAACTGATCACCCGCAGCGCCTGCGACATCTATGAAATCGACTGCGCCAGCCTGTGGAACCTCGATGGCTCGCTACTGACGCCGATCTCGGCCTATCACCGTGCCACCCGCAATCACCAACTGCCGAAGCCGATCGACGCCAGTGGTTTTCCCGATTACCTCGAGGCCTTGCACACCGGCCGCGCCATCGACGCCCACAACGCCATGCGCGACCCGCGCACCCGGGAAATCGCCGAGTACCTGCGCCCGCGCGACGTCAACGCCATGCTCGACGCCAGCATCCGCGTCGATGGCCAGGTGGTCGGCGTGCTCTGCCTGGAACAGATCGGGGCGACCCGCGCCTGGCAATCGGACGAAATCGCCTTTGCCGGCGAACTGGCGGATCAATTCGCCCAAGTCATCAACAACCACAACCGCCGTACCGCCACCAGCGCCCTGCACCTGTTCCAGCGTGCAGTGGAGCAAAGCGCCAACGCCTTTCTGCTGGTCAATTGCGACGGCGTGGTGGAGTACGTCAACCCAAGCTTCACCGCGATCACCCAGTACACCACCGAGGAAGTCCACGGTCAGCGGCTGTCGGAACTGCCGGCGCTGGAAAACCTCAGCGAACTGCTGTTCGACGCTCCGTCGGCGCTGGCCAAAAGCAACAGCTGGCAGGGCGAGTTCAAGAGCCGACGTAAAAACCTCGAACCCTACTGGGGCCAGTTGTCGATTTCCAAGGTCTACGGCGACAACCGTGAGCTGACGCACTACATCGGCATCTACGAAGACATCACCCAGACCAAGCTCGCCCAGCAACGAATCGAGCGCCTGGCTTACACCGATAACCTGACCAACCTCGGCAACCGCCCGGCGTTCATCCGCAACCTCGATGAGCGCTTCGCCCGAGACAGCGATACACCCATCAGCCTGCTGCTGGTGGACATCGACAATTTCAAGCGGATCAACGACAGCCTCGGCCACCAGACCGGCGACAAACTGCTGATCAGCCTGGCGCGGCGCCTGCGCAACAGCCTGAGTTCGAGCGGCAGTCTGGCGCGGTTTGCCAGTAACGAATTCGCGGTGCTGCTGGACGACACTGACCTCTCGGCGGGCCAGCAGGTTGCCAATCAATTGCTGGCAACCCTCGACAAACCGATGTTCGTCGACAAMCAGTTGATCAGCGTCACCGGCTCCGTGGGCCTGGCCTGCGCGCCGCTGCACGGTCGCGACCCACAGACGCTGATGCGCAACGCCGGCCTGGCGCTGCACAAGGCCAAGGCCAACGGCAAACACCAGGTGCAAGTGTTCACCGAAGCGCTGAACGCCGAGGCCAGCTACAAACTGTTCGTCGAAAACAACCTGCGCCGAGCCCTGACCCAGAACGAGCTGGACGTGTTCTACCAGCCCAAGCTGTGCCTGCGCAGCGGTCGCTTGCTGGGCATGGAAGCGCTGTTGCGCTGGAACCATCCGGAAAAAGGCATGATCCGCCCGGACCAATTCATCAGCGTGGCCGAAGAAACCGGGCTGATCATCCCGATCGGCAAATGGATCGCCCGTCAGGCCTGCCGCATGAGCAAAGACCTGACCGCCGCTGGCCTGGGCAACCTGCAAGTGGCGATCAACCTGTCGCCCAAGCAGTTCTCCGACCCGGACCTGGTGGCGTCCATCGCCAACATCCTCAAGGAAGAAGCGCTGCCGGCGAACCTGCTGGAGTTGGAAC
Source organism: Pseudomonas sp. 05N434 (assembly GCF_056396965.1). Classification (NCBI taxonomy): domain Bacteria; kingdom Pseudomonadati; phylum Pseudomonadota; class Gammaproteobacteria; order Pseudomonadales; family Pseudomonadaceae; genus Pseudomonas; species Pseudomonas sp. 05N434. The sequence continues at coordinate 469 of NZ_JBFTMK010000264.1, read as the reverse complement.
TGACCGAAGGCCTGCTGCTGGAAGCCACCGAAGACACGCACTTGCAGCTCGATCAGCTCAAGCGTCTGGGCCTGACCCTGGCGATGGACGACTTCGGCACCGGTTACTCGTCGCTCAGTTACTTGAAAAAATTCCCGATCGACATCATCAAGATCGATCGAAGCTTCATCCACGAAATCCCCGACAACCAGGACGACATGGAAATCACCTCCGCCGTGATTGCCATGGCCCACAACCTGAAACTCAAGGTCGTGGCTGAAGGCATCGAGACTGCCGAGCAACTGGCCTTCCTGCGCCGCCACCGCTGCGACGTCGGCCAGGGCTACCTGTTCGACCGACCGATCCCGGGCTCCGAGCTGATCGAAAAGCTCAAACGCTACCCACGCGGCCCAATCGCCTGACAGCGACGTAACACTCGGGCAAACTGGCAGTCTGTATTTACATCTCAACCTGACTGAGAGGACTGATC
>NZ_JBFTMK010000263.1:0-6739 GCF_056396965.1 Pseudomonas sp. 05N434 | reverse complement strand
GTGAACACCTCTGCGTAATAGCCGTCCTTGAAGTCGATGCGCTTGCCGAACTCGACCGATGCACTGGCCCCCAGATTGTTGTAGTTGCCTTTGGTTTTGGTGTTATCGCTCAGTGCCACATTGGCTTCATTGCGGAAGTGATTGAGCTTGGCCACCGTATCCAGGTAATAGCCACTATCACCCAGCCAGGTGCCATAAACGCCGAGGGATGTACTGCCGATTTCACCGGAGCTGCCACGGCTCAGATCGAGATCGGATTTGCTGTAACCGGCAAACACACCCAGCAACACGCGCTCGCCCGCGATCTCCACCGGGGTATCGACCCCCATCGACAACCCGTACTGGCGCTGGCTATAGCCGTTCCCGTAGGCATTGTTGCCGATGCTGTACCGACTGCCGAAAGACCGGACCCATCCGCCGGTTTGCCCGCCATTGACACGTAGATCGCCCATCCGGTTGTTCAATAGAGCCATTTCGCCGTAGGTCACCGCAGGCGTCGTGCCGGTAATCGCCAATATCGAGCGGGTCGGTGTGCTGACGACTTCCTTGTCGGGCTGCAAGTACCAGTCATTCCCGTCCTTCACCAGTCTATAAGTGAACGCCCCGACATCGACCTGGTTGTTGACGAGGCCGTATTGCGCGTTTGAAGCAACGCTCTGCACCACCTTGATCGAAGCATCATTGACCGGATCGAAACCCGAACTGCGAACCAGCAACTGATGATCGCCGGCAGCGCTTGCAGTGATATTCAACAAATCACTGATGCCCTGGTTGAAATCGGTACTCATCCTGAATGTACCGTTGCCCGCCAGGTTGGCCACGTTCAGTTGAAAATATTCCTGATTAGTGCCTAATCGGACTCCGCCGCCATTGCTGAGTGTCAGGTTGTTCACCGACTGGCTGCCGGTCATCTGCCAGAGCGCCTGATTACTGATGGCGAAATTGGCGACGTTGTTCACTTGCCCCGTCAGGCTCGCCCCGTTATCCAGTGTCAAGCCAGAAGCACTGCCCGTCGCAGCGTTGACGTTGCCGGTCATGATGCTCTGGTTGTTGATGGACACGCTGGCGACATTGTCCAGGTTACCGCTCAGTGTCGAACCATTATCAAGCGCGACACTTGAAGCACCCAGCACGTTACCGGTCATACGTGCCTGATTATTTAACACGGCGGTCGTGACGTTTTGCAGGTCCCCGGTCAACGATGCATTGTTCTGCAGCGTGACGTTGGCGGAACTGCCGGAAGCCACCGTTACATTACCGGTCAATGCGCTGTTATCCACAAGGAAACCASCCGAGGCGCCTCGCCTGACTTCCAGCAACGTATTGTTGCCTGAGACCAGGCTCGAGCCATTACGCACTTCGATGTTGGCCAYGGTCGGAAAGTTCGGCGCGTTGATGCCGACCACTAACGCCGACCCTGTCTTGCCTTCGACACGGGTAGCGTCCAGAACGATGGTGGTTGGAATGACAGTCGATACTTGCGTGTCGGTGCCCACCGTCACGCCATTGAGGCCGCCGGTGATCGTACTTCCGGTGGCCGACAGTGAACCCTCCAGCATCCGAATCCCGAAACTGGTGGCGCCAGTCCCTTCAACAGTGGAATTTCGCAGATTGAGGACGCTGAACCGGTTGCCCGCGATACCTCCTTGCAAACCTCGAACGACAGACCCATTGCGCAATGTCACATTCGAACCACCGACGCTGGCGACGTTTCGTACCGCAGAGATGCCGATGCCGGTGGCACTGTTGACGCTCGAGTTGTCCAGGTTGGCGCTGGCGTTGGTCAGGGAAATACCTGAACCCGTTGCGGCGCTGACGTTTGAGCCAGTCAAGTTGAACACACCACCAGCAGCACTGGTCATCTGCAGTGTTGTGGCATTGGTGGCGTTCAACGTAGCGTTGCTTTGAAGCTGCCAGGTTTGCAGGGGTGTCGTGGCGTCGATGGCTTGAGTGGTGCCCGCCGGAACAGTGGCAGCCTGAGTCATCGATGAATTCATCAGAAGAGGCATCAGGGTTGCCACCCAGAAGCTGATCGATGTTTTCAAAAAAGGAAATTGCGACTTTGGCAACATAGTTAAGTCCTACTCGATTGCATTCCATCAGGAACGAGTTTCCGACTCAAACGGTGTGCGAGCCGGACTAAAACGGTCGCCAGACTACGGATAACTTTCCCGGGGATATGTAGGATCAATCTCCGTCTTTGTACGATTTATCCCCTTGCGTCGTAAGCTCGTACGTATCTGACTTCACCTCCTTGGATGAGGACGACAATTGCTGTCGCCCTTATCCTGGGAAGTTTCATTCGAAGCGCTGCTGATCCGTTATCAAGGACGGTTCTGCTCGCAATACACCAGGCTCGAGTTCAAGAGCGCCACGGGGACGATGACCTCGGAAGTGATTCCRTTGACCGTATACGCGATGCGCGCAAAACGGGTGGCAGGTCGCTGACCCGGGCCGGGGCTTGGCAGCTGGATCGTCCTGATGGCGGTGTAGTCCGTCAGGTTGAATTCCAGCACTCCGGTCGCTGGCATAGGCCTCGAATCCGTGATCTGAGTGCCGGGAATTGCAGCCCCACCCGCCGTGTTGGTGACCCGGCCCTCAAATTCCAGGTTCACTATTGCGCCTGTAGGGATATTGGGATCACGCAGGATCCTGATCCGCAGGCTGCGCGCCGCGTAAGGCGGCATCGGCCCGTTCGCTACAGTCGGGTGATCCATGCTTGGACAGTTGATGGAAGTCGCGACACGCTCCGGCACCAGGGTCCCGGTGGCTGTTCTGAAGGCTGAAACGATGATCTGTGGCGCAGGCAGATTGATCACGATGGCTGTCACGTTGACCGGGGTCACGGGCGTCTGCGTCATCACGTTCGCGCTGCCAGGGTATCCGATGGTGATGTAGGCTTCTCGCGCCGTTGCACCACTGCCGTTGCCTTCGGCCAGGATCGTGGCCCAAGGCAATTGCGTGGTGACCGTCGTATCCCCAGCCTGCACGCCCACCGGGCTCCCTACTTGCTTGCCCTGGTAGTAGAACGTCACGATTTCACGCCCTGTCACCAGTCGGTCTGGATCTGTCCACAACGTCCAGGTCATGGTGGCGGCAAGCCCTGCCTGGGCCGAGCCGAGTGTGTTGGGAGCGGGCACCGGAGCGCCTGCGCCCTGAACCACCACCGGCACAATGTTGGGGTTGGTCAGATCTGGCAGGTTCGGTTGCTCAGGCCCGGCGTACGAAAAATCGACAACGCCAAATTGCTGCGGCTGCGAAACCGGGTTGACCGGTATCGTAGGGCGACTCAATTCGTACCAATACTCAAACTGCTCCTCGTCCTGTCTGTTGGGGTTACCAAAGACTTGCGCCCAGAAGTCGTAGTCAATCACGAAGCTCAATGGACCTGATGTGCCGGCGGGTGGAATTTGCTGTTCAGGCAGATCGTAGACATTACCGTCCGAATCGGAGATATGCGGGATGATCCGGTCACCTGGACGCKAGTTGAGCGGAAAATCGATTTCCATCACGGCTTTGGAAGGAGGAGGTGCCACCGTCGCAAAAGTGATGGGCGTTTGCCCGTTGGGGCCGGTGACCGGGATCCTTGGCACGCCCAGTACCGGGGCGGGGGCACTTACCCGACTGAACAGCAACGTGATGGCCGAGTTGTTGCTGATATTTCCTGGCGCATCCTTGAGGTTATAGGAATAAAAGTACGAACCATCCCTCAACGCCTGCAGATCGGCCAGAGGAATGTTGATGACCCCGCCAACCGGCAGCGGAAAATCGATGACAGAGGCTCCGTTGACGTCGCCCTGCATCCCTGTAAATGTTGTTTGCGTAGAAACATAGAAACTGACGAGATCGGTTAACGCTTCGAATTTTGTATAGCCGGTAGGAATGGTCAAATCGAGGCCGCCGGCGTTGGCGGGATCCGCCAGCCAGGCTTCGTCAATCCTCGTAGGCAAGCCAGTCTGGCTGATCAACACAGGCCGGGGGCCGGTGCCGTTGCCCGTACCGGGTTGGCGCTGGTAAGGCCCGGTCAGATCGACTTTGAACTCAAGAGGTGGATTAGATATATCGTCGTTGCTGTTGCCGTCATAAATAATGAATGTCGCGCCGTATTCCGCGTATTCGCCGTTCATATCAAACCTGTCGACCAGTCGGTCGAGTGCAGCTCCAGTCACGTCAAAATCGATCGGAAACGTCCAGTCAGCCGCTGGCTGATTGGCTTTCAACAACTCCAAAACCACCCATGTCGGGTCGAATGGTACGGGCTTGATCCCTTTCGGGTGCAGGTGAAGTTGGATTCTGTGAGCGCCTTCAGGCGTTTTGTCATCGACATCGGCCAATTGAAATTTGACCAGTCTGTCGACTTTCAGTTGTTGATAGGGAATTCGGCCATCAGGCAACACACCGACAATAGTCGGAGGCAAGGCAAGGACACCGCCAGATTTAACCTGCATATTCATGTTCGTATGCTCCATGGATGAATTAATCGTTGAACCATCAACGTTGTGTCCCAATGAAAAATCTCGCGACTCCTGGCTGCATGTTCCTGGGATTGACGTTTTTCTTGCGTTTGTGTGTTCTACAACGGTTGAACTTGAGACTCCTTGGGTTATGGGCCGCAAGGTGGATTCCCCGATACGCCCCGGTCGATCTTTACCAGGCCCGGGGCCGATCGACCCAGAGCGACACCCTTTCGATAAAGCGTGTACTGAGCGAGTGCCGATGCGTTGATGACCATAGGCTTGATATGTTTTTCGTATTTGTCGCTTTCGAGCCTGAAGTCGAAGCCCTGCGCTGAATCGGCTTCCTGCTGCGTCAATGTTTTGCGCATGCTCAGCGCCGTGCCTGGAATGGCGTTACCGCTGCCGTTGAGGCTGCTGAAGCCTACCCATCCCAGTTCACACACATCGCCTGCAAGGAACCGCCCCGGTTGTGCCGGAACACGCACAGTGACCACCACCCAGATCGCTGGAGACGTCCTGCAATTCAGGTAACCCCACAAGGTTGCGTTGGGAAAGACCGGTTCCTTCAGGTTGACCGGGACCGGGCGTTTGAGGATGAACACCTGCGCCAGCGAGTCATCCTCGTTCTCGGTATCTCCAGACGTCACCTTGTAGGTCAGAGTGATGTCACCTATCAGTTGCAGGAACTGCGAGGGCAAGTGGATAGAGGTCGGAAACTCCACCTTGACGGGAAAAAGGTTGTGGTAAAAACGAGTGTCGGACGTTGCCCCAGGCTCTCGAATCCAGATCTGCAGCAAATCACTCTTGCCCGGTTTGAGCGAAGGTGCGGGCCAAGGGGGGATTCGCAGTGTCACACCATTGAGGTGCGCGTCCGGCGGAAGCACCTTATCGGCACCGACACCGTCAATGCTTAATGGCGCGGCGAATATTCCAATGGGTGTTGATGTGCTCATCCGCCGTTCTCCTGAGGCCTTGAAAACCCTTTGCTTCGGGAGAAATTAAACGCAGTAATCGCAATCTCGCCTACTGTCAGATCTGACAGGTTTAACTACCGCTGGTCGGAATACTCCGGCCCTGTCGTCGGGTTCAGACCTTTTCAAACTTGACGAGCCGATGGGTTATGCGGTTATCTGAAACCGGTTTCAGACCTTGCGGTCGCCCCTGAATAATTCCAATAAGAAGGCTGTCTATCCGTGAACGACTTCTCCGCCGCCCAGCGCAGCCGCGTCACCATGCTCGACGTCGCCGAACACGCCGGCGTCTCCAAGGCCAGCGTCTCGCGCTTCATCGGCGACGACCGCGCCCTGCTCTCCGATGCCAYGGCCCTGCGCATCGAGCAGGCGATTGCCGAATTGGGCTACCGCCCTAACCAGATGGCCCGCGGCCTGAAACGTGGGCGCACGCGTCTGATCGGCATGTTGGTGGCCGATATCCGAAACCCTTATTCGATTGCCGTGATGCATGGTGTGGAAACCGCCTGCCGTCGGCACGGCTACAGCCTGGTGGTGTGCAACACCGATCGCGATGACGAGCAGGAACGTCAGCACCTGGCGCTGCTGCGCTCGTACAACATCGAAGGCTTGATCGTTAATACCCTCGGCCACCACGTGGATGAGTTGCGCGAATTGCAGCGGGAAATGCCCATGGTGCTGGTGGATCGCAAGGTCGAGCAGTTCGATAGCGATCTGGTGGGGCTGGACAATCCCGCCGCCGTCGAGATCGCCGTGGCCCATCTTGAACAACGCGGTTATCGCGATGTGCTGATGGTGACGGAGCCGTTTGACGGCACCAGTTCGCGGATCGAGCGGGTCAGCAGCTTCAAGGCGCAGATCGAGCAGCGTCCGGCGCTCTCGGGCGCGGTGGTTGAAACTGGCGGTGATCTGGCCGATCGCTTGAAATCCTTTCTTGATACCCCTGGTCCCAGGCCGAAAGCGCTGTTCTGCGCCAACGGTATTGCGGCGTTGGCCAGTACCCATGCGTTGCGTGAATTGCAGTGCAACCTGTTTGAGGATGTCGGGTTGATCGCCCTGGATGATCTGGATTGGTATCCGCTGGTGGGCAGCGGGATTACCGCCCTCGCCCAGCCGACCGAGGACATTGGCGCGAGTGCGTTTGAGTGTTTGCTCAAGCGTTTGCGTGGGGATGACGGGCCGGTGCGGACTTTGGATTTTCCGGCACGGTTGATTGTGCGGGGGTCGACCACGGGGGGTGTTCCAATTTGAAGGCCTCTTCGCGGGCAAGCCTGGCTCCTACGGATTTACACCCACGCCCCTGTAGGAGCG
>NZ_JBFTMK010000262.1:0-13965 GCF_056396965.1 Pseudomonas sp. 05N434 | reverse complement strand
ATGCGCCGCCAGCCCTGCCATCGGGCCTGGGCGCCGAAGGCGCGGGCGTGGTCGACGCAGTCGGTAGCGAAGTCACCCGCTTCAAGGTTGGCGATCGCGTGGCTTATGGCAGTGGCCCGTTGGGCGCCTACAGCGACGCGCATGTCTTGCCGGAAGCCAACCTGGTGCACCTGCCGGACGCCATCAGCTTCGAACAAGCCGCCGGCGTGATGCTCAAAGGCCTGACCGTGCAGTACTTGCTGCGTCAGACCTATGAACTCAAGGGTGGCGAAACCATCCTGTTTCACGCCGCGGCCGGCGGCGTCGGATCGCTTGCCTGCCAATGGGCCAAGGCCCTGGGGGTGAAGCTGATCGGCACGGTCAGTTCAGCGGAAAAAGCCGCCCTGGCGAAAGCCAATGGTGCCTGGGCGACCATCGATTACAGCCATGAGAACGTCGCACAACGCGTGCTGGAACTGACTGACGGTAAAAAAGTCCCGGTGGTGTACGACGGTGTAGGCAAAGATACCTGGCTGACATCGCTCGACAGCGTTGCGCCTCGGGGGTTGGTGGTGAGCTTTGGTAATGCTTCAGGCGCAGTAGACGGGGTGAATCTGGGGATTCTCGCGGCCAAGGGTTCGCTGTACGTGACCCGGCCGACGCTGGCGACCTACGCCAACAATGCTGAAAACCTGCAACGCATGGCTGATGAACTGTTCGAGATGATCATCAGCGGCAAGCTGAAGGTGGACATCAGCCAGCGGTATCCACTGGCTGATGCAGCGAAGGCGCAGACTGAGTTGTCGGCGCGCCGTACGACTGGTTCAACGATTCTGTTGCCTTGAGGGCCTCTTCGCGGGCAAGCCTCGCTCCTACAGGATTTGTGTCGTTCACACGATCACGGAACGACATTGATCCCCTGTAGGAGCGAGGCTTGCCCGCGAAGAACGATGACGCGGTCTCAATCCGGGCGCACCACATGCCCCGTCGCCAGATCGCGAATCACACTCGGATTCTTGCGCCCGCCCAGATTGCCACCGAGTACATAATCAACCTGCCCCCGGAAATACTGCTCCACGCGAATCCGCGTCCGTGCCGCCGGTCGGCCCTGAGGGTTCGCCGAGGTCGACACCAGCGGGCCGACCACCGCACACAAGTCCCGCACCAGAGGGTGGTCGCTGACCCGCAACGCCACCGTTTCATGCACACCGGTAATCCACTGGGGCAACAGATTCTGATGCGGCACCAACCAGGTGTTGGGGCCCGGCCAGGTGCTGGCCATGCGGTCCATCCACAACTCCGGGAAGTCTTCGAACAGGAAGTCGAACTGACGAATATTGTCGGCCACCAGAATCAGGCCCTTATCCACAGATCGGCCCTTGATCATCAGCAGACGATCCACCGCCTCTTCGTTCCACGGGTCGCAACCCAGTCCCCAGACGGCTTCCGTTGGGTAGGCAATGACCGCCCCGGCGCGAATTTCTCGTGCGGCTTGTTGCACACGCCAACTGTTAACCATGAAAAAACTCTCCGGAATAAGGCTCTGCGCAGTTTACCGATCTTCCTTATAAAACCTAGTTTACCCGCGCAAACCATCGACCGCTCTCACAGACCGCCCGGCCATCCATCTCCAGCTCCGTCAGCGCTGCCAGCACTTTCGACAAGGCCCAGCCGCTGGTGACCGCCAGGGCTTCGCTGGTATGAGGCGCCGCGTGGAGCAACATGAGCAGTGGATGAGTTACCGTCGTTTGCGGCGTTTCTGTGGATAACGGCAGCCGTTGCCAGCCGCGCAAGGCCTCAAGGATGTGTTCGATGGTTTCCACCAGCACCGCACCGTCGCGGATCAACTGATGGCAACCCTTTGCGCCAGGGTGGTGAATCGAACCTGGAATCGCATACACCTCACGCCCCTGTTCCGCCGCCAGCCTCGCGGTAATCAATGAACCGCTGGCAATACTTGCCTCGACCACCAACACACCAAGGGACAAACCGCTGATGATTCGATTGCGCCGGGGGAAGTTGCCCGGGGAAGGCCCGGCGTCCAGCGGGAACTCCGAAAGTACCGCGCTTCCCGAGGCGATCATGGCATCCGCCAGTCGTCGATTGCGCTGTGGATAAAAATTTTCAAGTCCCGTGCCAAGCACCCCTACCGTTTGCCCGCCAACGTCCAGAGCCGCCTGATGCGCGGCGGCATCGATGCCCAGGGCCAGACCGCTGGTGATGACAAAACCGGCGCCGGCCAGACTGCGGGAAAACGCACTGGCGGTATCCATGCCCGGTCGCGATGCGCGACGGCTGCCGACCATCGCCAACTGCGGTTTTTCCAGAATGCCCGGATCGCCCGCGACGAATAATAGCGGCGGCGCATCACTGATTTGCGCCAGCAGCGCGGGGTAGTCAGGTTGGTCCCACATCAGTAAATGCTGGCCCGGACGCTCTAGCCAGGCCAATGCGTGGCTGGCGCCATCACGAATTTCACTGCAGCGCCGGGCCTCCGCGCAAGCGAGGGGCAGGCCCAACGCGCGCCAGGCACTGGCGGGTGCGCTGATGGCTTTAGAGGCAGAACCGAAAGCCTCCAGCAACTTCTTGAAACGTGCCGGACCGAGTTCAGGCAAAAGGTGCAGGCGTAAACGGGCTTCCAGTTCCGCAGGGGAAACGGACGTACAGGCAGACAGCGACATGGATCATCCTTGATCGTTATAAGGTCCCGTCGAATCGGGAATAAACTGTGGATAACTCTGTTGGTAACTTGTGAGCAGGCTTAAGGATTTCGCACCTTGTCCATCACCGCCAAGGAGCGCGATGCGTTGAGCACCAGCCCGTAGCTGAGCTTGTCGTAGGTGCGGAATACCATCAGCAGGCCGGCCCGTTCGTCGGGGATTTTCAAGGGCTGACCGGTGATCCGGTCGCGCACGGTTTCGCCGGTTTTCATCACCACCAGCACATTGCCCTCGGCCAGGCCATCGCGCTGCCCCTTGTTCAGCGTGACGACATCCAGCGCGCCAATCTGGGTGACCCCACGCGGCACATCGATGATCAGGCCATTGATGTCGGTGCTTGGCGCACTGGGCATGAAAGTCGAATTGATCGAGCGCTCTTCGCCGCTGAACAACCGGTCGCCGAGTCGCACCTCCTGAGTGGTGCGTTGCAGGGCCAGGGTGGCGACGTCACCTTCAGTGGCAATGATCTCGCCGCCACCGATGTCGTCGGCGTTGATCCCCAGGAACTCCTTGCTCTGCGGATCGGTGTAGACCTTGCCCTGACGAAAGATGCCGTAGACCGGTTGTGCCGGATCGAAATGGCCACGCGCGAAGATTCGATCGCCGGTGCCGCTGAGTACCCGTTCGGCATCTCCGGCAACGATGTAGGGCGCCTTGTCGAAATCCTCGACCTTGTCGACGATGCGATTGCTCAACAGAAAACTGTTGATCAACTTCAGCGGAATGCTCGGGATGGCGTCGGCCACCGGTGAACTGCGGACTCGTGGCGACAGCTTGATGGTGCCCCGGGAAGCGCCGCGGTTGAGGGTCAGGCGTGGCTGACCGTTGACGTAGACCAGCGACAGCGTATCGCCGGGATAGATGAGATTGGGGTTTTCAATCTGTGGATTGGCTTGCCAAAGCTGCGGCCACTGCCACGGCTCACGCAGGTATTTGCCGGAAATGTCCCAGAGTGTGTCCCCTGCCACCACGGTGTATTGCTGTGGAAAACCTTCCCTGAGTTGCACTTGCCCATGCGCAAAACCGGCCGAGGCCAGAAGGAGCAAGGCGAGTAGTGATTTCCTCATGCGGTGAATCCCTTTATTATGTACGTTCGCGTGAAACGCCAGAGCCCTCGTGGCTCGCCTCCGGCTCATTATTGAAAAGCCGGAAGCTACGTTCACAACGGTAGCCTGCATCTTCGGACTCGCCAGGCCATCGACCCGACTTTACCTCACACGTGCAGCAATTAAGCTTATGGCCATTTTAGACATCCTCGAATTCCCCGATTCGCGCCTGCGCACTATCGCCAAACCAGTGGCCGTAGTGGACGACGAAGTGCGTCAGTTGGTCGATGACATGTTTGAAACAATGTATGAAGCGCCAGGCATCGGCCTCGCCGCTACCCAGGTCAACGTGCACAAACGTATCGTCGTGATGGACCTCTCCGAAGACCGCAGCGAACCGCGGGTGTTCATCAACCCCGAGTTCGAAACCCTGACCGACGAGATGGGTCAGTACCAGGAAGGCTGCCTCTCGGTGCCGGGCTTCTACGAAAACGTCGATCGCCCGCAAAAGGTCAAGATCAAGGCCCTGGACCGCGACGGCCAGCCTTACGAACTGATCGCCGAAGGCCTGCTCGCCGTGTGCATCCAACATGAATGCGACCACCTCAACGGCAAGTTGTTCGTCGATTACCTGTCCACGCTCAAACGCGACCGGATCAAGAAGAAACTGGAAAAGCTCCACCGCCAGAACGCTTGATGCCCTTCTTTCAAAGGCTTGCCGCGGCAAGCCTTTTTCTTTTCAAGATGCTTYGCAATTGAGAGCTTCCATGACTGAGCCACTGCGCATTGTCTTTGCCGGCACCCCGGAATTCGCCGCCGAACACCTCAAGGCCCTGCTGGGCAGTCCTTACGAGATCGTTGCGGTCTACACCCAACCGGACCGTCCGGCGGGCCGTGGACAGAAGCTGATGCCAAGCCCGGTCAAGCAATTGGCTCTGGAGCACAACATCCCGGTGTTGCAACCGCCAACCCTGCGCAACGAAGACGCTCAGGCGGAACTGGCCGCGCTGAAACCGGATTTGATGGTGGTGGTCGCCTACGGCCTGATCCTGCCGCAAGTGGTGCTGGATATCCCACGCCTGGGTTGCATCAACAGCCACGCCTCCTTGCTGCCACGCTGGCGCGGTGCGGCGCCGATCCAGCGTGCCGTTGAAGCGGGCGACAGCGAAAGCGGCGTGACCGTGATGCGCATGGAAGCCGGCCTCGATACCGGACCGATGCTGCTCAAGGTCACCACGCCGATCAGCGCCGAAGACACCGGCGGCAGCCTCCACGATCGCCTCGCAGAAATGGGCCCACCGGCCGTGATCCAGGCGATTGCCGGCCTGGCTGCGGGCACACTGGAAGGCGAAGTGCAGGACGACAGCCTCGCCACCTACGCACACAAATTGAACAAGGACGAAGCGCGCATCGACTGGAACCGCCCGGCGGTTGAGCTGGAGCGTCTGGTTCGCGCCTTCAATCCATGGCCGATCTGCCACAGCACGCTGAACGGCGAAGCGCTGAAAGTGTTGGCCGCAAGCCTGGCCGAAGGGCAGGGCGCACCGGGGAAAATCCTCAGCGCCAGCAAGGACGGCTTGATCGTCGCCTGCGGTGAACAGGCGCTGTGCCTGATCCGTCTGCAATTACCCGGCGGCAAGGCACTGAACTTCAGCGACTTGTTCAACAGCCGTCGTGAGAAATTTGCCGTCGGCACCGTCCTCGGTCAAACGGCAGACGCTCAATGAACCCACGTCTGGCCGCCGCCAAGGCACTTGCTGCAGTCCTTAACGGAAAAGCCTCACTCAACAGTTCTCTGCCGACACAAATGGACAAGGTCGAAGACCGCGATCGCGGCTTCACCCAGGACCTGGCGTTCGGCACGGCTCGCTGGCAGCCGCGTTTGTCGGCGTTGGCGGCCAAGCTGCTGCAAAAGCCGTTCAAGGCGGCTGATGCCGATGTCGAGGCGCTGTTGCTGGTGGGGCTTTATCAACTGCTCTATACCCGCGTCCCGGCTCACGCCGCCATCGGCGAAACCGTCGGTTGCGCCGATAAACTGAAAAAGCCGTGGGCCAAAGCCTTGCTCAACGCCGTACTGCGCCGCGCCCAACGGGAAAACGAAGCGCTGCTGGCCGAGCTGGAACGCGACCCGGTGGTGCGCACCGCCCACCCGCGCTGGCTGCAAAAATCCCTCAAGGCCTTCTGGCCTGAACAATGGGAAGCCATTTGCGCAGCGAACAACGCACACCCGCCGATGATTCTGCGGGTCAACCGTCGTCATCACACTCGCGACGCTTACCTTGGCTTGCTGAGTGACGCTGGCGTGGCCGCCAAGCCCTGCATTTATAGTCGCGACGGCATCATTCTCGATGCTGCTGCCGACGTGCGCAGCCTGCCGGGTTTCGCCGAAGGCTGGATCAGCGTGCAGGACGAAGCCGCACAACTGGCCGCCGATCTGCTGGACCTCGCGCCGGGCCAGCGGGTGCTGGACGCCTGCTGCGCACCGGGCGGCAAGACCTGCCACATCCTTGAGGCCGAGCCCAAACTGGCCGGCGTGGTGGCTGTGGATCTGGAAGCCAAGCGTCTGGTGCGGGTGCGGGAAAACCTCGCACGCCAGATTGCCGCCGCGCGCGGTTAACCGGGTTTAAGGGAGTGACTGGATGAAGATCATCATCCTCGGCGCAGGGCAGGTCGGCGGTTCGCTGGCAGAACACTTGGCCAGCGAGGCCAACGACATCACCGTGGTCGACACCGATGGCGAACGCCTGCGCGACCTTGGCGATCGGCTGGACATCCGCACCGTGCAGGGTCGCGGTTCGCTGCCAACCGTACTGCGGCAGGCTGGTGCCGACGACGCTGACATGCTGGTGGCCGTGACCAACAGTGACGAAACCAACATGGTCGCCTGTCAGGTCGCCCACACCCTGTTCCACACCCCCACCAAGATCGCCCGGGTCCGCGAAGCCGCGTACCTGACCCGTGCCGAACTGTTCGACAACGAAGCGATTCCGGTCGACGTGCTGATCAGTCCGGAGCAAGTAGTCACCAATTACATCAAGCGCCTGATCCAGCATCCGGGCGCATTGCAGGTGATCGACTTCGCCGAAGGCAAAGCGCAGCTGGTAGCGGTCAAGGCGTACTACGGCGGGCCGCTGGTGGGCCAGCAATTGCGCCAGTTACGCGAACACATGCCGAATGTCGAAACCCGCGTCGCGGCGATTTTCCGTCGTGACCGGCCGATCCTGCCCCAAGGCGATACGGTGATCGAGGCTGACGACGAAGTGTTTTTCATCGCCGCCAAAGCGAACATTCGCGCAGTGATGAGCGAAATGCGCCGCCTCGATGAAAGCTACAAACGCATCGTCATCGCCGGTGGCGGGCAGATCGGTGAACGCCTGGCCGAGGCCATCGAAAGCCGTTACCAGGTGAAGATCATCGAGATGAACCCGGCCCGCTGCCGCTACCTCTCGGACAACCTCGACAGCACCGTGGTGTTGCAGGGCAGTGCTTCAGACCGGGATCTGTTGCTGGAAGAGAACATCGCCGACGCCGATATTTTCCTCGCCCTGACCAACGACGACGAAGCCAACATCATGTCTTCGCTGCTGGCCAAGCGCCTGGGCGCGAAGAAGGTGATGACGATCATCAACAACCCGGCCTACGTCGACCTGATCCAGGGCGGCGACATCGACATCGCCATCAGTCCGCAACTGGCGACCATCGGCACCTTGCTGGCCCACGTCCGGCGCGGGGACATTGTCAGCGTGCACTCACTGCGCAGGGGCGCGGCGGAAGCCATCGAGGCGATTGCCCACGGCGATGCGAAGTCGAGCAAGGTGATCGGCAAGGCCATCGAAAACATCGGCCTGCCACCGGGCACCACCATCGGCGCGATCATCCGCGATGAAGAAGTGATCATCGCCCACGACGACACCGTGATCGAAACCGGCGACCATGTGATTCTGTTCCTTGTGGATAAGAAGCATATTCGGGATGTGGAGAAGCTGTTCCATGTGGGGTTGAGCTTCTTCTGATCCGAAGGCCTCTTCGCGGGCAAGCCTCGCTCCTACAGGTTTGAGCCGTCCAGCTATTATGCGAACGACTGAACCGTGTAGGAGCGAGGCTTGCCCGCGAAGGCGATTTCGAACTCCCCCAAAAAACCAGAGGTGCCACCCAATGATCGAATCCCTGGAAAAAATGCTCGCCAAGGGTGTGGATAACTCATTGCTGCGCTTCGGCCTGGGCAAGGGTTATCTGGATCTTGGGGAAAACGCCAAGGCCGCAGAGCATTTCCAGCGCTGCGTCGAGTTCGATCCGAAGTATTCGGCAGCCTGGAAGCTCTTGGGCAAGGCCCATCTGGCGCTGGCGGATTATGCGGCGGCGCGACAGGCTTGGGAGCAGGGTCTGGAAGCTGCCCGCGCCCATGGCGACAAGCAGGCGGAGAAGGAGATGACGGTGTTTCTGAAAAAGCTTGAGCGACAGGCGCACTGATCAGCGGTAACGCAGGCCAAGATCAATAGATCGCAGCCTGCGGAGTTATCCACAGCAACCTCAATACCAGCGTGCTTCGCCCGGTGGACGCTTCTTGAAGCGCTTCATGCTCCACATGTACTGGCTCGGATAAGCCCGCACGTAGCGCTCGACTACCTGGCTCATGGCCGCGCAGGAGGTTTCGGTATCGGTGCTGTACATGGCCTCTGGCGCGGCTTCGAGAATCACTTTGTAACCCGAACCGTCCGGCAGCCGCAGGGCATGCAGGAACACGCCGACCGCTTTGCCACCGGCGAGCATGTTCGGCACGAATTTGCTGGTCAGGGCCTGAGTGGCGAAGAACGGCACGAAGATCCCGGCGGATTCGGCCGGTTCCGGGTCAGCCGGAATGCCTACCGCGCCCCCCTTGCGCACTTCCTTGATCACGCTGAGGATGCCTTCCTTGGTGGAAGCCGCCACCCGGTTACCCAATTGCACCCGCTGCTTGCGCAGCAACTCATCCACCGCCTTCAGTTTTGGCGGACGGTAGAAAATGATCGGTTTGCACTGGCTGCAATAGAAGTGGTTCAACACTTCCCAGTTGCCCAAGTGGCTGGTGATGCCAACCACGCCTTTACCGGACGCCAACGCCTCTTTCAAAACGTCGAGGCCTTCGACTTCGCGCACCAGTTCAATGGAACGCTGGGCCGGCCAGATCCACGCGCAGGCGCTTTCAGTCAGAGACTTGCCGATGTCTTTCAGGCTTTGACCCACCAGCCATGGCAGTAGGGCAAACAGCCGCAGAGCGCCTACCAGCAAGGCGCCTTTAAACTTATCCACAGGTCACTCCTGATCTTGTGCTGTGCGCGAGGCGGCTATTCTAACCGCCGTTCGTCAACGTGGCGTAGCGAACGCAATCCAGGGTGTGGTCCATGACCATGCCTGAAGCCTGCATCAGCGCGTAACAAATGGTCGGGCCGACGAACGTGAAGCCGGCTTTTTTCAGGCCTTTACTCATCTCGATGGCGGCCGGTGTCACCGCCGGCACTTCACTGCGATCCTTGAAATGATTGATCACCGGCGTGCCGCCGACGAACGACCAGAGAAACGCCACCGGGTCTTCCAGCTCCAGCCAGGCCTGGGCATTGCGCCGGGCTGCGTTGAGTTTGAGACGATTGCGGATGATCCCCGGATCGAGCATCAATTCATCGATTTCCGCATCGCTCATCTGCGCCACGCGCTGCACGTCGAAGCCGAACAGCACCTCGCGATAACGCTCTCGCTTGCGCAATACAGTGATCCAGGAAAGCCCGGCCTGGAACCCTTCGAGCAAAAGCAACTCGAACAATCCCTGCGCATCGCGTAGCGGCGTGCCCCACTCCTGATCGTGATAAGCCATGTACAGCGGATCTTCGGTACACCAAAAGCAGCGTGGCATAAGGCTCCAGGGGGCGTGCGCAGGACCGAATCGGGTATACTCCCGCTCTTTAAATCGCAGCCCAAGAAACAGGTGAATTTCGTGAGCCAGCCTACGCCAGCCGTGCGTACCTTCCAAGACTTGATCCTCGCCCTCCAGCAATACTGGGCCGAGCAAGGTTGTGTGGTACTTCAGCCCTACGATATGGAAGTAGGCGCCGGCACTTTCCACACTGCCACGTTCCTGCGCGCCATTGGCCCGGAAACCTGGAACGCCGCTTATGTGCAGCCCAGTCGTCGCCCGACTGACGGCCGCTACGGTGAAAACCCGAACCGTCTACAGCACTACTATCAGTTCCAGGTAGTGCTGAAGCCGAACCCGGACAACTTCCAGGAACTGTACCTGGGCTCCCTCAAGCACGTGGGTCTGGACCCGCTGGTGCATGACATCCGTTTCGTCGAAGACAACTGGGAGTCGCCAACGCTGGGCGCCTGGGGTCTGGGCTGGGAAGTCTGGCTCAACGGCATGGAAGTGACTCAGTTCACTTACTTCCAGCAAGCGGGCGGCATCGAGTGCTACCCGGTGACGGGCGAGATCACTTACGGTCTGGAGCGTCTGGCCATGTACCTGCAAGGCGTGGACTCGGTCTACGACCTGGTCTGGGCTGACGGTCCGTTCGGCAAGGTGACCTACGGCGACGTGTTCCACCAGAACGAAGTGGAGCAGTCGACCTACAACTTCGAACACGCCAACGTCGAGAAGCTGTTCGAACTGTTCGACTTCTATGAAAGCGAAGCCAAGCGCCTGATCGAACTCGACCAGCCGCTGCCGTTGCCGAGCTACGAAATGGTGTTGAAGGCTTCCCACACCTTCAACCTGCTGGATGCGCGCCGGGCGATCTCGGTGACCGCGCGTCAGCAATACATTCTGCGTGTACGCACCCTGGCGCGTTCCGTCGCGCAAGCCTATCTGCTGGCTCGCGCCAAGCTCGGCTTCCCGATGGCGACCCCGGACCTGCGTGATGAAGTACTGGCCAAGCTGGAGGCTGCACAATGAGTGCTCAAGATTTTCTGGTTGAACTGGGCACCGAAGAACTGCCACCCAAAGCGCTGAACACCCTGGCCGAGGCATTCCTGGCCGGTATCGACAAAGGCCTGCAAGCCGCGGGCCTGAACTACGAGAGCAAAACCGTCTACGCCGCGCCGCGTCGTCTGGCCGTGCTGATTACCGCGCTGGCGACCCAGCAGCCGGATCGCAGCATCAACCTCGACGGCCCGCCACGTCAGGCTGCGTTCGATGCCGAAGGCAACCCGACTCAAGCAGCCCTGGGCTTCGCCAAGAAGTGCGGCGTCGAGCTGAGCGAAATCGATCAGAGCGGCCCGAAGCTGCGCTACAGCCAAAGCATCGCCGGCAAGCCGACCGCGAGCCTGATGCCGACCATCGTCGAAGATTCCCTGAACGACCTGCCGATCCCCAAGCGCATGCGCTGGGGTGCTCGCAAGGAAGAATTCGTTCGTCCGACCCAATGGTTGGTGATGCTGCTCGGTGACCACGTCATCGACTGCACCATCCTCGCCCAGAAGGCCGGCCGCGATTCCCGTGGTCACCGCTTCCACCACCCTGAAAGCGTGCGCATCACCTCGCCGGCCAACTACCTGAACGATCTGCGTGCTGCTTATGTACTGGCCGATGCCAACGAGCGTCGCGAGCTGATCAGCAAGCGCACCAATGAACTGGCGACCATGCAGGAAGGTACGGCGATCGTTCCGCAAGCCCTGCTCGACGAAGTGACCGCGCTGGTTGAATGGCCGGTGCCGCTGGTGTGCTCGTTCGAAGAACGTTTCCTCGACGTGCCGCAAGAAGCGCTGATCACCACCATGCAGGACAATCAGAAGTACTTCTGCCTGCTGGATGCCGACGGTAAGTTGCTGCCTCGTTTCATTACCGTGGCCAACATCGAAAGCAAGGATCCACAGCAGATCATCGCCGGTAACGAGAAAGTGGTTCGCCCACGCCTGACCGACGCCGAGTTCTTCTTCAAGCAAGACAAGAAGCAAAAACTCGAAGAATTCAATCTGCGTCTGCAGAACGTGGTGTTCCAGGAAAAACTCGGCAGTGTCTACGACAAGGCCGAGCGCGTGTCGAAACTGGCGGCCTACATTGCCGCTCGCATCGGCGGTAACGCTTCCTGGGCGGCGCGTGCCGGCCTGCTGTCCAAGTGCGACCTGGCGACCGAAATGGTCGGTGAGTTCCCGGAGATGCAAGGTGTCGCCGGTTACTACTACGCCCTCAACGACGGCGAGCCGGAAGACGTCGCCCTGGCGCTGAACGAGCAGTACATGCCGCGCGGTGCCGGCGCTGAACTGCCTACCACCCTGACCGGTGCGGCCGTGGCCATTGCCGACAAGCTCGACACCCTGGTGGGCATTTTCGGTATCGGCATGCTGCCGACCGGCAGCAAAGACCCGTATGCCCTGCGCCGCGCCGCGCTGGGTGTGTTGCGGATCCTGATCGACAAGAAGCTCGACCTCGACCTGAACGACGCCGTGGCCTTCGCCGTGAATGCGTTCGGTGCCAAGGTCAAGGCTGCCGGCCTTAATGATGCCGTGCTGGAGTTCATCTTCGACCGTCTGCGTGCCCGTTACGAAGACGAAGGCGTGGACGTCGCGACCTACCTGTCGGTACGTGCCCTGAAGCCGGGTTCGGCCCTGGACTTCGACCAGCGTGTACAAGCGGTAGAAGCGTTCCGCAAATTGCCGGAAGCCGCTGCCCTGGCCGCCGTGAACAAGCGCGTGTCGAACCTGCTGAGCAAAGTCGAAGGCTCCGTGCCGACGGTCGTTGAAGCCAAGTACTTCGACAACGCCAACGAGTTCTCGCTGTATTCGGCGATCCAGCAGGCAGACCAGGCTGTGCAGCCAATGGCCGCTGCCCGTCAGTACAGCGAATCGCTGGCGCGTCTGGCCGCATTGCGCGAACCAGTGGATGCGTTCTTCGAAGCCGTGATGGTCAACGCCGAAGACGCCAAGGTGCGAGCCAACCGCTATGCGCTGCTGGCGCGTCTGCGTGGGTTGTTCCTCGGCGTCGCCGACATTTCGTTGCTGGGCTGAGGAGCTGCTGTTGAAACTGCTGATTCTCGATCGGGACGGGGTGATCAATTACGACTCCGACGCGTACATCAAGTCGGTGGAGGAGTGGATTCCACTCCCCGGTTCGATCGAAGCGATCGCGCAGTTGAGCAAGGCCGGCTGGACGGTGGCGGTCGCCACCAACCAGTCGGGCATCGCTCGCGGCTATTACGACATCGCCACCCTGGAGACCATGCACGCCCGCTTGCGCGAGTTGGTGGCAGAGCAGGGCGGCGAAGTCGGTCTGATCGTCTATTGCCCGCACGGGCCAGACGATGGCTGCGATTGCCGCAAGCCAAAACCCGGGATGTTGAAAACCATCGCCGCGCATTACAACGTTTCGCTGACGAATCTATGGTTCGTCGGCGATACTCTCGGTGACCTGGAGGCCGCCAAAGCCGTCGACTGTCAGCCAGTTTTGGTAAAGACCGGGAAAGGCGAAAAGACTCAGGGCAAGACCCTACCGGCAGGCACCTTGATTTTTGACGATCTGGCGGCGATTGCCGCAGAACTTATCCACAACTAAGGCTCTTCTGACATCCTGGCCAAGGACTGATCGGGAGTGCGCTTGAATAGGCGGGCAGTGCCCGCAACGGTAAATGTCGCCATGTCGATACTGCAGGCCATCAGAACTTTCCTCTTTTACCTGCTGCTGGGCACCAGTTCGTTACTCTGGTGCACCCTGAGCTTTTTTATCGCGCCGTTTCTGCCGTTCAAGGCGCGTTATCGCTTTATCAACGTGTACTGGTGCCGCTGCGCCTTGTGGCTGAGCAAAGTCTTTCTGGGTATTCGCTACGAAGTGAAGGGCGCCGAGAATGTGCCTGAACAGCCCTGCGTGATTCAGTCGAACCACCAGAGCACCTGGGAGACGTTCTTTCTCTCGGCCTACTTCGAACCGTTGAGCCAGGTGCTCAAGCGCGAACTGCTCTACGTGCCGTTCTTCGGCTGGGCCATGGCCATGCTGCGGCCGATCGCCATCGACCGCGACAACCCGAAAGCCGCGCTCAAGCATGTAGCGAAGAAGGGCGATGAACTGCTCAAGGACAATGTCTGGGTGCTGATTTTCCCGGAGGGGACTCGCGTTCCCTACGGCACCATCGGCAAGTTCTCCCGAGGCGGCACCGCGTTGGCCGTCAATGCGTCATTGCCCGTGCTGCCAATTGCACACAATGCCGGCAAGTTCTGGCCAAAAACCGGTTGGGCCAAAAAGCAGGGCGTGATCACCGTGA
>NZ_JBFTMK010000261.1:0-6759 GCF_056396965.1 Pseudomonas sp. 05N434 | reverse complement strand
TCCAAACATTGAGCAACAGGGAAATATCCGGAGAAGCATCCAGATATTTCCCTGATTTTTTAATCTGCGAGCTTTGGCATGCACTAGACGCCATCATCCGCTGTCTTGTCTGTGACGATGAGGGGCTCGATTCCCCAGTCGCCAGACAAATACCAATCCTCTCCGAACATCTCGGCCGGATGCATCGTACGGTCGGAGCCATTGCCGCATGCCAGGGACTTGGCCGGACAATACCGGTCACATCCCCAACAGATCCGCTCGGGGTGCTTGGGGTTGACGGGGAAGTTCTTGGCCATTTCGATCTCCGGTCATTGAGAGACGTTCTTCCAACCTACAGCCTTTGTGCAAAACCATCCTTGATGGATATCAAGAATCGACATCGAGCGACTGCCCTCCCTATCGCGATCCTGGAGCTAAGCTTCTAACGGTTTAATTGATCAAAACTTGATAACAATCATTATTGTTCGCAGCAAAGCTTCCTAGACTCGGGTTCCTACTCGTCAGTGCTCAGGAAGACATTATGCGTACCCACCTCTCACTCGCCCTGCTCTTGCTCGTACCGCTGGCTCACGCAAAGGAATACCCGATCGGGGAACCACAGCTGTGTCAGGGGTTGGAAGTCGGGGCGGTGTATCTGCAACCGATCGAGATGGCCCCGGCTGGCATGATGCGCGCTACTGTCGATTCTGATGTTCACCTGGAAGCTGACATTCGGGCCACCGCGGACAATCGACAGGGCTTTCAGGAAGGCAGTTTCGTGCCTTACCTCAATGTCTCGTTCAACTTGAGCAGAGCGGGTAACCCGGACGAAATCAAGGGCGACTTCCATGCCATGGTCGCCAATGACGGCCCGCACTATGGCGACAATGTGAAGCTGCTGGGGCCGGGCAAATATCGGCTGACGTTCACCGTGCTACCACCCACCGGTCACGGCTCCCTCGGGCGTCACACCGATAAGGAAACCGGTGTGGCGCCCTGGTTCGAACGCTGCGAACTGCACTACGAGTTCATCTACGCCGGCATCGGTAAAAAAGGCGGCTATTGAATGAAGCGCCTGCATCTTGCCTGGCTGATCGTGGCCGGAACAGTTGCGCCGTTGACGGCGCATGCCGAGTTGCCGAGCTTTGAGCTGACCCTGCGCGATGGCCACTTCTCCCCTGCCTTGCTTGAGGTCCCGGCCGGACAGCGCTTCAAGATCGTCCTGAAAAATAGCGGTCAGGGGCCGGCCGAGTTCGAGAGCACGCCGTTGCGGGTTGAAAAAGTACTGTCGCCGGGCGTGACAACCTTCGTCGTCATTCACCCGCTCAGGCCCGGCCACTATCCCTTTTTCGACGAGTTCAATCCGCAATTGCCCGAGGGCGGCATCCTCGCGAAATAACCTGTTAGCGCACGGAGCTTCCATGAATCAATCAATGTTCATCGTCTGGCGCGAAAGCGTCGAGGCGTTGCTGGTGATCGGCATTCTCCAGGCCTGGGCCAGCCAACAAGGCCAGCGTCATCGCTTGGTCAAATACCTGTGGGCGGGTGTGATGCTGGGGTTGATGCTCTCGGGCCTGCTGGCGGTGTTGATTCTGTTTGCCGGTGAGGCCATGAGCGGGTCGGCCAGTGAATGGTTCCAGGCCGCACTCGCACTGTTTGCCAGCCTGTTAATGGTGCAAATGGTCGGCTGGATGCACCGTCACGGGCGCACCCTCAACCACGATTTGCGACGGCACGCCGATAGCCACCTGGCTCGACAAGGAGGCGCAGGTCTATTACTGCTGGCCATGCTCGCGATCAGCCGCGAAGGCAGCGAAACGGTGGTATTTCTCTATGGCGCCGGCGCCCGGTTGCGAGGTCCGCAGCTCGGTTTGTTTGCCGTCGGCGGCGTGTTGGGGCTGGTGCTGTCCGCGCTGACCATTACGCTGCTGCACAGCAGTCGCCGCTTCATTTCATGGCAACGATTCTTTGCCATCAGCGAAGTCATCTTGCTCATGCTCGGCGCGGGGTTGCTGGTCAGCGGCACCGAGCGAATCGGCGGCCAACTGCTCGCCCTGGATGTGCCGGACGTGGTTTACAGCCTCGTAGGCGAATCGCTTTGGGACGGCAGCGCGTGGCTGAGCGACAGCCATGGATTGGGTGGCTTTCTGGCCAGTTTTGTCGGTTATCGCGCAACGCCCAGCGGCATGACCCTACTGGTGTGGGTCGGTTACTGGCTGGTCGTCAGCGCCTGGCTACGCCAACGGGCTGCAGAGAAAGTCCCATGCCTGACCTGAGCCGGCACAATCGATGGCTCCAGCGCCTGGGTGACGGGATGCGTCGCCATGCGTCCGTCATCCGTGCGCTGCAGTGGACTGTCGTAGTGTTTTACGCAGTGCTGTTGGTGACCCCGGCGCTGTTGCCGTTGCCGGACAGCCAGGCACGGATACTCGACAACCTGACCTTGCTCGCGCAGTTTTTATTCTGGGGAATCTGGTGGCCGTTCGTGTTGCTGTCGATGGTGTGCTTCGGTCGACTCTGGTGTGGCGTTCTGTGCCCGGAAGGTTCGCTCAGCGAATGGGCCAGTCATTACGGCAAAGGCCTGGGTGTGCCGCGTTGGTTGCGTTGGGGCGGTTGGCCCACATTGGCGTTCTGCCTCACGACCCTCTACGGCCAATTGATCAGCGTCTATGACTACGCCCAGGCCGCACTGTTGATTCTGGGTGGCTCAACCGTCGCAGCGGTCATCGTCGGGTTGTTGTTCGCCCGGGGCAAGCGGGTCTGGTGCCGTTACCTGTGCCCGGTCAGCGGGGTTTTCGCCCTGCTCGCAAGGCTGGCCCCCGTGCACTTTCAGGTCGATGAGCAACGCTGGATAGAGAATGCCGCGCCACGCCTGCCGCCCCCCAACTGCGCTCCCCTGCTCGATATCCGTCGCCTGCAAGGCGCCAGTGATTGCCACGCCTGCGGACGCTGCAGCGGGCAACGCGGCGCCGTGCAGCTGATCGCCCGCTCCAGCAATCAGGAGATTCTTCACGCAACCGCGCAGGCGCTGTCCCCTTGGGATACACGCTTGCTGCTGTTCGGCGTGATCGGCTTGGCCATGGGCGCGTTTCAGTGGACGGTCAGCCCATGGTTTATCGCCCTCAAACAAACCCTGGCCCAGTGGCTGGTGGAACACAACCAGCTCTGGGCCTTACGGGACAACGCCCCCTGGTGGTTGCTGACCCATTACCCGCAACTCAACGACAGCTTCAGCTGGCTCGACGGCTTCAGCATTGTCGCTTACTTGAGTGTGAGTTCGATCATGCTCGGCACGGCGTTGATGCTGCTCCTGCGCCTGRCGGCCCGACTGGCGCGAGATCGCGCACTGTATTGGCCTCTGGCGCTGACACTCACGCCTGTGGGTGGTGCCGGACTGTTTCTCGGGCTGTCGGCCACCACCGTCAAATTACTGCGTTATGAAGGTCTGCTGCTGGAGTGGGTACAACCCGCCAGGGCCTGCCTGCTATTGGCCGCCATGGGGTGGAGCCTGCTACTGGGTTGGAAACGGCTGAAACACGAAGGTATTCCCCTGGCTCGGCGCGTGTCGGGTGGAGTTTGCCTGTTCCTCGCCAACGGCCTGATCGGGTTTGGCTGGTGGTTGCAGTTCTGGGGCTGGGCTTGAGTTTCCCCAGCCCCCGTTACCCCCGCAGCACGAAGGCTGGGAACAACTCGCGCATGGCCTCCCACAACTCTGGCAACAAGGCTTGTGCCGAAATGCTTGGCAGTAGCGGATCGAACATCCGCTCAGTGCGGACCAGTTGCACGGCGAAGCGTTTGACGCCGAGCGCACTCAAGCGTTTTGCCAGGATCAGCAGACGCGCCGGCTCGAACAGATGCCAATGCACTGTGGTGCGACATTCGTAGTCCACACCACTGGCCAGCAGATGCTCAAGGCTGCGCCAGTTAGCCGTTCCGCTGCCCTCGACCCGGGTGATAGCCAGGCAATCTTCGGGCAACGCCTTGACGTCGAAACCGACCCAATCCGCGCCAGTCAGCGCCTTGGCGAAGGCCGCAGGCTTGATGCCTGCGCTGTGCAAGCCGATGCGAAATCCCATGTCCCGCACTTCATCCATGGCGCCGAGCAAACCGTCTTGCAAGGTCGGCTCACCGCCGCTGAACACCACGGCATCGAGCAGGTCCTGACGACGTTGCAGAAACACCAACACCCGCCGCCAATCCACTTCCTCACTGCCGCGAGGCGGAATCAGCTGCGGGTTATGACAGTAACGACAACGCCAGGCGCAACCCTGGCAAAACAGCACGCAGGCGAGCTGTCCCGGATAGTCGATAGTGGTCAGGGGCACCATGCCCCCGACCCGAAGCATTCGACTCATTGGCGCCCGGCCAGGGCTGCGCCTTCAGTGAAGTGCACCCGCTCGCGGTGCTCCGACTGTTTACCTGGATTGAACGCTGACACAGGACGGTGATAGCCCATCACGCGGGTCCAGATTTCGCAGCGTTGGCGTTGAGCCTGGGGCAGAGTTTGCGATGCAGTCATGGTGAAGCTCCTTGCGGTTGAGTGGATCAAAATCAATGAACGGTGCCAGCCTTCTGTTCTTGCAACAGCAGGACCTCGTCACATTTGGGGCAGAACTCATGTTCGCCATCGAGGTAGCCGTGCACCGGGCAGATGGAGAACGTCGGGGTCACGGTCAGGTACGGCAGGCGGAAACGTCCAAGGGCCTTGCGCACCAGTTGCTTGCAGGCCTGCACCGAGGAAATCCGCTCGGCCATGTACAGGTGCAAGACCGTGCCACCGGTGTATTTGCATTGCAGTTCGTCTTGAAGTTCCAGGGCCTCGAAGGGGTCTTCGGTGTAGCCCACGGGCAGTTGCGAGGAGTTGGTGTAATACGGTGCCTGCGCACTGCCCGCCTGGAGAATGTCCGGATAGCGCTTGAGGTCTTCCTTGGCGAAGCGGTAGGTGGTGCCTTCTGCCGGTGTCGCTTCCAGGTTGTAGAGATGTCCGGTTTCTTCCTGGAACCGCAGCAAGGTGGCACGTACATGGTCCAGCAGATTCAGGGCAAACTGTCGGCCATGTTCGGTGTGCATGCCCTCCTCGTCGCCGGTGAAATTGCGCAGCATTTCATGCAGGCCGTTGAGGCCGATGGTGGAAAAATGGTTACGCAAGGTGCCCAGGTAGCGCTTGGTGTAAGGGTACAAACCGGCATCCATGTGGTGCTGAATGACCTTGCGCTTGACCTCCAGGCTCTCCATTGCCAGCTCCATCAGCGTGTCCAGGCGTCGCAACAAGCCACTGGTGTTGCCCTTGAACACATAGCCCAGGCGTGCACAGTTGATGGTCACCACGCCGAGCGATCCGGTCTGTTCCGCCGAACCGAACAAGCCACCGCCGCGCTTGAGCAACTCGCGCACATCGAGCTGCAACCGGCAGCACATCGAACGCACCTGATTGGGCTGCATGTCCGAATTGAGGAAGTTCTGGAAGTACGGCAAACCGTAACGCGCCGTCATCTCGAACAGACGGTCGGCGTTCTCACTGTCCCATGGAAAGTCATGGGTGATGTTGTAGGTCGGGATCGGAAAGGTGAACACTCGCCCTTTCGCGTCGCCAGCCTGCATCACCTCGATGTACGCGCGGTTGAGCAGGTCCATTTCGACTTGCAGATCACCATAGGCAAACGGCATCTCCTCACCGTCGATGACGGGTATCTGCTCACGCAAATCCTGCGGGCAAACCCAGTCGAAGGTCAGGTTGGTGAACGGCGTCTGGGTGCCCCAGCGCGACGGCACATTGAGGTTGTAGATGAACTCCTGGATCGCCTGGCGCACCTCCTGGTAACTCAGCTGGTCCTTGCGCACGTAAGGCGCCAGGTAGGTGTCGAATGAACTGAACGCCTGGGCACCGGCCCATTCGTTCTGCAGGGTGCCGAGAAAATTCACCATTTGCCCCAGGGCACTGCTCAAGTGCTTTGGCGGACCGGCTTCGACACGCCCCGGCACACCGTTGAGCCCCTCGTGCAACAGAGTACGCAGCGACCAACCGGCACAGTAACCGGCGAGCATATCCAGGTCGTGCACATGCAAATCCGCCTCGCGGTGGGCCTGGCCGATGGCCTCGCTGTACACCTCGTCCAGCCAGTAGTTGGCGGTGACCTTGCCCGACACGTTCAACACCAGCCCGCCCAGGGAGTAGCCCTGATTGGCGTTGGCCTGGACCCGCCAGTCTTCACGGTCCAGGTATTCATTCATAGAAGTCGCCACCTCGACCATGGTCCGGCGGTCGCGGCGCAAACGCCCGTGCTGTTCGCGGTAGACGATGTAGGCGCGCATGGCGAAGAAGTAACCGGCATCCATCAATACCCGTTCGACCCGATCCTGAATCTGCTCGACGTGCAACCTTGGCAGCCCTTCCAGTCGGGCGAGTACCGCCTGAAGCAAGCCTTCAACCTCAACCTCGGTGTACTCCCCTGTCGCCTTGCCGGCGGCGATCAATGCCTGGCGGATCTTGTCGGCATCGAAGGCGACCAGACTGCCATCGCGTTTGTGCAAGCGGTTACATCCCACTGAGATCAGCGTGCTCTGCATTTGGCCTCCAGATACTACATATAGATGTTCATACACAAACAAACACAACATGCAGTGAAGACTACGGACAAAGTGCTGTTCTGCAATTGATCGATATCAAGATTTGCCGGTGAAAAAAACCGCCCGAAGGCGGTGAAGGGAAAATCGGTGTGAACACTGTGGCGAGGGAGCTTGCTCCCGCTCGGCCGCGAAGCGGTCGTAAAACCAGCAAAC
>NZ_JBFTMK010000260.1:0-8795 GCF_056396965.1 Pseudomonas sp. 05N434 | reverse complement strand
TGGTACAAAAAATCAACAAAGCCGCCGAAAACGATGGTTTTCGTCCGATTATTTTCGACACCATTGTCAATCAGGACATTCGTGAGATTCTCGCAACGTCGAATGGTTTCATGATCGACATTTTCTCGACCTTCCTGGCGCCCCTTGAACAGGAGCTGACCGAGCATTCTTCCTACACCGTCGGCAAATCCCACTCCATCGGCCATAACTCCAATTACATGGAGCGTATCGAGGCGGTGAACTTCGCCCTCGACAATGACGATGGCGCCCGCACGCACTATTACGACAAAGCTGACTTGATACTAGTAGGCGTGTCGCGATGCGGCAAAACACCGACGTGTTTGTACATGGCCATGCAATTCGGCATCCGCGCAGCCAACTATCCGCTGACCGAAGACGACATGGAGCGCCTGCAACTGCCGACCGCCCTGCGCGCCCATCATCACAAGCTGTTCGGCCTGACCATCGACCCGGACCGCCTCACCGCGATCCGCAACGAACGCAAGCCCAACAGCCGCTATTCGAGCTACGCGCAGTGCGAATTCGAAGTGCGCGAGGTGGAGAATCTGTTCCGACGCGAGAACATTCCCCACATCAATTCCACGCATTTCTCCGTGGAAGAGATCTCGGCGAAGATTCTGGTGGAGAAAGGTGTGGAACGGCGGTTCAAGTAGATAGTCGGCGGCAGTTATGCCGCCTTCGCGGCCAGCTAGATCACAAACAAATCCACAAACCGGTTCACCGGCGTCGCTTCAAGTGCTGCCGGGTCCTTGCACAGCGCAAGGATCTCGGCGCTTCGCTGAGCCGTGAAGCGCGTCGTCAGGTTGACCTTGAACTTGTCTTCCAGCAACGGAATGCCATCAGCACGGCGCCGGCGATGACCGATCGGGTACTCCACCATCACGTTATCGGTGCTGGAACCGTCCTTGAAGAACACCTGTACAGCGTTGGCGATGGAGCGTTTGTCCGCCTCCAGGTATTCGCGGGTGAAACGCGGGTCTTCGACAATGACCATTTTGTCGCGCAGCACATCGATAATCGGGTGCGCGGCGTGGAAGTCGTCTTCGTACTGCTCGGCCACCAGATTGCCGAATACCAGGGGTACGGCGGTCATGTACTGGAGGCAGTGATCGCGGTCCGCAGCGTTGGCCAGCGGGCCGACCTTGGAGATGATGCGGATCGCTGATTCGTGGGTGGTGATAACGATCCTGTCGATTTCATGCAGGCGATTCCTGACCAATGGATGCAGGGTGACGGCAGCCTCGCAGGCCGTTTGCGCGTGGAACTCAGCGGGGAAGCTGATCTTGAACAGCACGTTTTCCATCACATAGCTGCCGAACGGCCGGGAAAAACTGAAAGCTCGCTTGCCTTCAGGCTTGAGCCCCAGGTCGTTGTTGGTGTGGCTGAACAGTACATCGTAGAAACCCCATTGCTTGGCGGTCAGTACGCCGGGGATGCCCATCTCACCACGCATCGCAATGTCCGCCAGACGCACGCCCCGACTGGTCGCGTCTCCGGCCGCCCAGGATTTACGCGATCCGGCGTTCGGCGCATGCCGGTAAGTGCGCAGCGCCTGGCCATCGGCAAAGGCATGAGACAACGCCGACAGCAGCTGCTCGCGATTGGCGCCCATGAGTTTGGCAGTGACGGCGGTCGAGGCGACTTTCACCAGAATCACGTGATCGAGACCGACGCGGTTGAACGAATTTTCCAGGGCGATCACGCCCTGAATCTCGTGCGCCATGATCATGGCTTCCAGCACAGCGCGAATGGTCAGTGGGGCGTCGCCATTGGCCAGGCGCTTTTGCGACAGGTGGTCGGCCACCGCGAGAATACCGCCGAGGTTATCGGACGGATGGCCCCATTCGGCGGCGAGCCAGGTGTCGTTGTAATCGAGCCAGCGGACGATGCAACCGATGTCCCAAGCGGCCTTGACCGGGTCGAGACGATAGCTGGTGCCGGGCACGCGGGCGCCGAAGGGGACGACAGTGCCTTCGACGATAGGACCCAGGTGTTTGGTGCATTCGGGGAAACGCAGCGCCAGCAAGCCGCAGCCGAGGGTGTCCATCAGGCAATTGCGGGCAGTATCAAGCGCCTCGGGCGACTGGATGTTGAAATTGAGGACGTAGTCGGCGATGTCCTGCAGAACCGTGTCGTAGTCGGGGCGGGTGTTCAGGTCGACGTTGGCGCTCATG
Source organism: Pseudomonas sp. 05N434 (assembly GCF_056396965.1). Lineage (NCBI taxonomy): Bacteria > Pseudomonadati > Pseudomonadota > Gammaproteobacteria > Pseudomonadales > Pseudomonadaceae > Pseudomonas > Pseudomonas sp. 05N434. The sequence continues at coordinate 6,600 of NZ_JBFTMK010000260.1, read as the reverse complement.
TTCGATTCACTCTTGAAGTGGTTCGTTGATGGGACCTCGGTTCAGGGTAGTCTCAGTCGGTACAACACTCTTGTTTTGGAAATGCATCACCTATGGGAGCGGCGCTCCCACAGGGATTTGTGTATGCCTGGATTGAGGTTAGAAACAATCCCCCGGCACCCGGACATAACCTTCCATCAACACCCGCGCACTGCGGCTCATGATGGCTTTTTTCACCGTCCACTCACCGTTGACCTTTGCGGCCTCGGCGCCCACGCGCAAGGTGCCGGACGGATGGCCGAAGCGCACGGCGTTGCGTTCGATACCGCCCGCTGCCAGGTTGACCAAGGTGCCGGAAATCGCCGCCGCCGTGCCGATCGCCACCGCTGCCGTGCCCATCATGGCGTGGTGCAGCTTGCCCATGGACAACGCGCGCACCAGCAGGTCGATGTCGGCGGCTGCGATTTTCTTGCCGCTGGACGCAATGTAATCCGCAGGTGGGGCGACGAACGCGACCTTCGGCGTGTGCTGGCGCTTGGCGGCTTCATCCAGGTGTTCAATCAGCCCCATGCGCAGCGCACCGTAAGCCCGGATGGTTTCGAACATTGCCAAAGCCTCCAGGTCACTGTTGATCGCGCCCTGCAACTCGGTGCCGGTGTAGCCTATGTCTTCGGCGTTGATGAATATGGTCGGGATGCCAGCGTTGATCAGGGTAGCCTTGAGCGTGCCGACACCTGGCACTTCAAGGTCGTCCACCAGATTGCCGGTGGGGAACATCGAGCCACCGCCACCCTCTTCTTCCGCCGCCGGATCCATGAATTCGAGCTGCACTTCGGCGGCCGGAAAGGTCACGCCGTCGAGTTCAAAATCACCGGTTTCCTGCACCTCGCCATTGGTGATCGGTACATGAGCGATGATGGTCTTGCCGATGTTGGCCTGCCACACGCGCACCACCGCCACACCGTTGTGCGGAATGCGGCCGGCATCCACCAGGCCATTGCTGATGGCGAACGAACCGACCGCCGCCGACAGGTTGCCGCAGTTGCCACTCCAGTCGACGAAAGGTTTGTCGATGGCGACCTGACCGAACAGGTAATCGACGTCGTGATCGGCCTTGATGCTTTTCGACAGGATCACGGTTTTGCTGGTGCTGGACGTCGCGCCGCCCATGCCGTCGATTTGCTTCTCGTACGGATCGGGGCTGCCGATCACGCGCAGCAACAAGGCATCGCGGGCGGTGCCTGGCATCTGCGCCGCTTCGGGCAAATCCTTGAGGCTGAAGAACACGCCTTTGCTGGTGCCGCCGCGCATGTAGGTGGCAGGGATTTTTATCTGAGATGCGTGAGCCATATTGATCCTGTATGGCCAGCGCGGGACTTGAAATCCCGCGCGGCTCGTCGTGTTAAACGGCAACCGCCGACTCTTCGAGGAAGTCCTGAGCGAAACGCTGCAACACGCCGCCAGCCTCGTAGATCGACACTTCTTCGGCGGTGTCGAGGCGGCAGGTCACCGGCACTTCGACGCGTTCACCGTTCTTGCGGTTGATCACCAGCGTCAGCGTCGCGCGCGGGGTGCGATCGCCGATCACGTCATAGGTTTCGCTGCCATCTATCCCTAAGGTTTTACGATTGGTGCCCGGCAGGAACTCCAGCGGCAACACGCCCATGCCCACCAGGTTGGTGCGGTGAATGCGCTCGAAACCTTCGGCGGCAATCGCTTCCACCCCCGCCAGACGCACGCCTTTGGCCGCCCAGTCCCGGGACGAACCCTGGCCATAGTCGGCACCGGCAATGATGATCAGCGGCTGCTTGCGTTCCATGTAGGTTTCGATGGCTTCCCACATGCGCATCACTTTGCCTTCCGGCTCCACGCGGGCAAGAGAACCCTGCTTGACCTTGCCGTTTTCCTGCACCATTTCATTGAACAGTTTCGGGTTGGCGAAGGTTGCGCGCTGCGCGGTCAAGTGGTCGCCGCGGTGCGTGGCGTAGGAGTTGAAGTCCTCTTCCGGCAGGCCCATTTTCGCCAGGTACTCACCCGCTGCGCTGTCGAGCATGATCGCGTTCGAAGGCGACAGGTGATCGGTGGTGATGTTGTCCGGCAGCACCGCCAGCGGGCGCATGCCCTTGAGCGGACGCGCGCCGGCCAGCGCGCCTTCCCAGTACGGCGGACGACGGATGTAGGTGCTCATCTCGCGCCAGTCGTACAGCGGCGTGACTTTCGGGCCGGTGTCTTCGTGGATGGCGAACATCGGAATGTACACTTGGCGGAACTGCTCCGGCTTGACCGAGGCCTTGACCACCGCGTCGATTTCTTCGTCGCTCGGCCAGATGTCTTTCAGGCGGATTTCCTTGCCATCGACCACGCCCAGTACATCTTTTTCGATGTCGAAACGGATGGTGCCGGCGATGGCATAAGCCACCACCAATGGCGGCGATGCGAGGAACGCCTGCTTGGCGTACGGGTGAATCCGCCCGTCGAAGTTGCGGTTGCCAGAGAGTACGGCGGTGGCATACAGGTCGCGGTCGATGATCTCTTGCTGGATCACCGGATCCAGCGCGCCGGACATGCCATTGCAGGTGGTGCAGGCGAAGGCCACGACGCCGAAGCCGAGTTGCTCCAGCTCGTTGGTCAGGCCGGCTTCATCCAGATACAGCGCCACGGTTTTCGAACCGGGTGCCAGGGACGACTTGACCCATGGCTTACGGGTCAGCCCAAGCTGGTTGGCATTGCGCGCCAGCAGGCCGGCGGCAATGACGTTGCGCGGGTTACTGGTGTTGGTGCAACTGGTGATGGCAGCGATGATCACCGCACCGTCCGGCATCTGGCCGGGCACGTCTTCCCACTGGCCGGAGATGCCTTTGGCAGCCAGATCCGAGGTCGCAACACGCGCATGCGGGTTGCTCGGGCCTGCCATGTTGCGCACCACCGAGGACAGGTCGAAGCTCAGCCCGCGCTCGTATTGCGCGCCTTTGAGGCTATCGGCCCACAGGCCGGTCTGTTTGGCGTAGTTCTCGACCAGTTGCACTTGCTTGTCTTCACGACCGGTGAGTTTCAGGTAGTCAATGGTCTGCTGGTCGATGTAGAACATTGCCGCAGTGGCGCCGTATTCCGGGGCCATGTTGGAAATGGTCGCGCGGTCGCCAAGGGTGAGGTTTGACGCGCCTTCACCAAAGAACTCCAGCCATGCGCCAACGACTTTTTGTTTGCGCAGGTATTCGGTCAGCGCCAGCACCATGTCGGTGGCGGTGATGCCCGGTTGCAGCTTGCCGGTGAGTTCGACGCCAACGCTTTCCGGCAGACGCATCCACGAGGCGCGACCGAGCATCACGCTTTCCGCTTCCAGACCACCAACGCCAATGGCGATCACGCCCAGCGCATCAACGTGCGGGGTATGACTGTCGGTGCCGACGCAGGTATCGGGGAAAGCCACGCCGTCGCGCACCTGGATCACCGGCGACATTTTCTCCAGGTTGATCTGGTGCATGATCCCGTTGCCTGGCGGGATCACGTCGACGTTCTTGAAGGCTTTCTTGGTCCAGTTGATGAAGTGGAAACGGTCTTCGTTGCGACGGTCTTCGATGGCGCGGTTCTTTTCGAACGCCTTGGGATCGAAGCCGCCGGACTCGACGGCCAGCGAGTGATCGACGATCAATTGCGTTGGCACCACCGGGTTCACTTGCGCCGGGTCGCCGCCTTGCAGGGCGATGGCATCGCGCAAGCCGGCAAGGTCCACCAGGGCGGTCTGGCCGAGAATGTCGTGGCACACCACGCGGGCCGGAAACCATGGGAAGTCGAGGTCGCGTTTGCGCTCGATCAGTTGTTTCAGGGAATCGGTGAGCGTGGCCGGGTCGCAGCGACGCACGAGGTTTTCCGCCAGCACGCGGGAGGTGTACGGCAGGGTGTCGTAGGCGCCGGGTGCAATGGCATCGACCGCCGCACGGACGTCGAAATAATCCAGAGAGCTGCCGGGCAGCGGTTTGCGGAATTCAGTATTCATCGTCAGGACTCGGTCACGGTAATTTCAATAGGTGGGCGCCTGGCACCGGGCTGAACCCCGACCTGCAGGGTTCCCGGTTCCTTCAGTAACCAGTACCGGCGCCCTCCCCGGTCAGCGTTGTTCGATTGGCACGAACTTGCGCTGTTCAACGCCGACGTACTCGGCGCTCGGGCGGATGATGCGATTGTTGGCACGTTGTTCGAACACATGCGCCGCCCAGCCGGTCAGGCGTGAGCAGACGAAGATCGGTGGCGTTGAATTCGTGCTCCGCGTAGAGGATCAGCGAAACGTTCATCACCTTGACGTGCAACTCGCTCGGCTTCTTGTCGTGCAACAGGTGCAGGAAATGGCCGCCGATGCAGGCTTCGTCGGTCACGCAGTTGATGCGCTTGCCGTCGTGGCTGAAGCGATACCAGTAGCACATGATCGCCGGGAACGCGGCCAGCAGGCGGTCGGTTTTGTCGTGCTGCTCGGAGAAATCTTTCTCCGGCTCGATGTTGCCCAGGAACGAGCAACCGGTGCGCATCACATCCATTGGATGGGCGTCGGCGGGGATGCGCTCCAGCACTTCCTTCAACGCTTGCGGCAGGTCGCGCAGCTTGCTCAGTTTCTCGGTATAGCCGGCCAGTTGTAACTGGGTCGGCAGTTCGCCGTACAGCAGCAGGTAAGCCACTTCTTCGAACTGTGCGTCAGCCGCCAGTTCGCGCACGTCGTAACCGCGATAGGTCAGGCCGGCACCCGACTGGCCCACGGTGGACAGTGCGGTTTGCCCGGCAACCTGGCCACGGAGCCCGGCGCCACTGAGTACTTTTGCTTCGGCCATTGCTGTCTCCAATCTTGAATTTGTTAGGGAATCGGCAAGTTGTGGGGGATTGCGCCTTACTTCTTCGCCGCAAACAACGCATCGAGCTTCTGCTCGAACGTGTGGTAATCGATGCGATCGTAAAGCTCCATGCGCGTCTGCATGGTGTCGATGACGTTCTGTTGCGTGCCGTCGCGGCGGATCGCGGTGTAGACGTTTTCCGCAGCCTTGTTCATCGCGCGGAACGCCGACAGCGGGTACAACACCAGCGACACATCGGCACCGGCGAGCTGCTCGGTGGTGTACAGCGGTGTCGCGCCGAACTCGGTGATGTTGGCCAGGATCGGCGCTTTCACGCGGCTGGCGAACAGTTTGTACATCTCAAGTTCAGTGATGGCCTCCGGAAAGATCATGTCGGCGCCGGCCTCGATGCACGCGGCGGCGCGATCCAGTGCAGACTCCAGACCTTCCACCGCCAGGGCATCGGTGCGGGCCATGATCACGAAGCTGTCGTCGGTGCGCGCATCAACAGCGGCTTTGATGCGGTCGACCATTTCCTGCTGCGAAACGATCTCTTTATTGGGACGGTGACCGCAGCGCTTGGCGCCGACCTGGTCTTCGATGTGAATTGCCGCCGCGCCGAACTTGATCATCGACTTGACGGTACGGGCGACGTTGAACGCCGAGGAACCGAAACCGGTGTCCACGTCCACCAGCAGCGGCAGGTCGCAAACGTCGGTGATGCGGCGCACGTCGGTCAGCACGTCATCCAGGCCGGTAATGCCCAGGTCCGGCACGCCGAGGGAGCCGGCAGCCACCCCGCCCCCCGACAGGTAGATAGCCTTGAAACCGGCGCGCTTGGCCAACAGCGCGTGGTTGGCGTTGATCGTGCCGACCACTTGCAGCGGATGCTCGCTGGCGACCGCATCGCGGAAACGCTGGCCTGGAGTGCTCTTGTTGGAACTCATGACTCACCTCGTTCAGTGGCTGTCGGGTTAGCGCCGTCCTGGTAGTGACGGGCGATATTGCGTTTGGAGGCGCCGATGTGACGGCGCATCAACAACTCGGCCAGTTCACCGTCACGGTCGGCGATGGCATCGAGAATTCGGTGGTGCTCGGCAAACGCCTGGCGTGGCCGATTGGGCGTGGTGGAAAACTGGATGCGGTACATGCGCACCAGTTGATAGAGCTCGCCGCAGAGCATCTGGGTCAGGGTGCGGTTGCCGCTGCCCTGGATGATCCGGTAATGAAAGTCGAAATCGCCTTCCTGCTGGTAATAGCCGACGCCCGCCTGAAACGCCGCATCACGCTCGTGGGTTTCCAACACCCGGCGCAGTTCGTCGATTTCYTCAACGGTCATGCGTTCAGCCGCCAGACGGCACGCCATGCCTTCCAGGGATTCGCGGATTTCGTAGAGTTCCAGCAATTCGGCGTGACTCAACGACACCACCCGCGCCCCGACGTGCGGCACGCGAACCAGCAGGCGTTGGCCTTCCAGTCGGTGGATCGCCTCACGCAACGGCCCGCGGCTGATGCCGTAGGTGCGCGCCAGCTCCGGCTCGGAGATCTTGCTGCCCGGGGCGATCTCACCCTTGACGATGGCCGCCTGAATGCGTCGGAAGACGTTTTCGGAAAGTGTTTCCGAGTCGTCCTGAACCGTGACCGGGGGATCGAGTTGATCCAGCATATTGTCGACACCTTTAAAAGCAATGCCGCAAAAATTAGCGAATAAGGCCGGTTACGTCAAAGGATAAATAGACATTGTCGACAATCGTCTAATAACCGCTTGCACCATAAAGAAGCAGCACCCCCGGTTACAGCC
>NZ_JBFTMK010000259.1:0-6774 GCF_056396965.1 Pseudomonas sp. 05N434 | reverse complement strand
GTGCTGCTGTGCCTGTTCACCATCGTCGGCAGCCTGCTGGCGGGGGTCGGTTTGGCGGCGATGCTGACCTCGGGTAAAACCTGGCTGGCAAAACCTGTGCGGGTGTTTGTCGAAGTCACCCGCAACACGCCGACCCTGGTGCAGCTGTATTGCGCATTTCTGGTGCTGAACATGCTGCTGACCCAGGCCGTTGGCGCGGCCAACCCGCTGACGCCGTTCGCCTGGGTGGTGATCGTGATTTCGCTGCACAAAGGTGCGTTTCATGCCGAAGCCTTGCGTGCCGGGATCGAAGCGGTGCCGGCAGTGACAATCGAGGCGGCCAGTTCGCTGGCGTTCAGCAGTCGCCAGTTGTTGTGGAATGTGCAACTGCCACTGGCCTTGCGCTTCGCCTTGCCATCGCTGATCAACAATCTGATCGACCTGGTGAAAATGACCGCCGTCGCCTCGGCCATCGCCGTCGGCGATATCACCTACGCGGCGATCATGATCTGGACCCAGAGCGATAACGTGTTGGAGCTGATGATTCTGATCCTGACGTTTTTCGGCCTGCTGAGTTTTACCGTCAATTGTGTGGGGCGCCTGCTCGAAGCGCGCCTGAGGATGCCCGGTTATGGCCATTGAATCGTCCGTCACCGCGCCGCTGGCCTGGCCGCGTCGGCATGTCGGCAAGTTGCTGCTGTTGGTGGGGGCCGTGCTCTGGCTGGTGTATTTCGCGCCGCACAGCCCGGTACTCAAGGCTTTGCTGCAATGGTCGCCAGCCTTGGTCGTCGGGTTTGGCCAGAACATTCTGATCAGTCTGGTGGCGATCGGGCTGGGCTCGTTGCTGGGGTTGTTGGTCGGTGCCCTGACGTTGTCGCCGTTGTGGCTGCTGCGCTTGCCGGCGCGGATCTGGGTGCAGATTTTTCGCAACGCGCCGTGGCTGGTGCTGATCTATTTCACCACCTATGTGTTCCCGTTCGAGATCCACATCGGCAGCGCTTATGTCGCGTTCCCGGACTGGGTCAAGGTCACGATTGGCCTGGCGTTGCCGGCGAGCGCCCATGTTGCGGAGATCTTCCGTGGTGCCGTCRCCTCGATCCCCAGTACCCAGTGGGAAGCGGCGCGATCCCTGGCTTTCACTCGCGGGCAGATTTTCCGCTCGATCATCCTGCCGCAGTGCTTCAAACGCATGTTGCCGCCGTGGATGAACCTCTACGCGGTGATCACCATGGGCACCGCACTGGCGTCTTTGGTGGGCGTGCATGACGTGATCGACACCGCGCAAATCGCCAGCAACACGGTGAACCTCACCGGCTTCACTGTGGTGATTTACCTGAGCCTGCTGGTGCTGTTCTTTGCTTACTGCTACCCGATTTCCCGACTCACCCAACGCCTGGAGCGACGTTATGCCTTCTACTGAAACCGTCGCCGAACCCTTGGTCAGCCTGCGCGACCTGCACCTGTCATTTGGCAGCAACCCGGTGCTCAAGGGCATAGACCTCGACGTGCATCGCGGCCAGGCCGTGTCGATCATTGGCCCGTCCGGCTCCGGCAAGTCGACGATCCTGCGCTGCATCACCGGCCTGTTGCAGCCCCAGCGCGGGAGCATCCGCGTCGGCGCCACCGAGGTTCACACCCTGGCCCAGGAAAGCCAGCGTATCGAATTGCGCAAGCGTGTGGGGTTTGTGTTCCAGCAGTACAACCTGTTTCCGCATTTGTCGGTGCTGGAGAACCTGGTAATCGCCCCGCGCAAAGTGCTCGGGCGCAACCGCGCCGAGGCCGAAAAAGACGCCCGCGCCTTGCTGGCCAAGGTGCGCATGGAGCACAAGGCCGATGCCTATCCGGGGCAACTCTCCGGCGGTCAGCAACAGCGGGTGGCGATTGCCCGGGCGTTGGCCATGCGCCCGGAACTGATTCTGTTCGATGAGGTGACTTCTGCCCTCGACCCGGAAACCGTTGGTGAGGTGCTTACGGTGATTCGCGAACTCACGGAAGAGGGCATGACCTGCGTGCTGGTGACCCACGAAATGCGTTTTGCCGAAGAGATCAGCGACATCGTCTACTTCACCGAAAACGGCGTGATCGTCGAGCGCGGTAGTGCCGAGCAGATCTTCCAGCACCCCACCAGCGAGCGGACCCGGGAGTTTCTGCGTCACGCCCTGGGCGATCCGGGACGCCGTCCCCGTGTCGCCAACGATCCGTATCTGTTGAGTAACCTGAGCCGCTACAGCCTGTCCGTCTAATACCGAGGAGTCTGTTCATGAGTACCAATAGCCGTGCCGCCGTCATCGAGGATTTCCTCAAGAAAATCCGCGTCATCCATCAGCGTGGCGTCGACCGCGCCGCGTTGACGGAGATCGTCGCCTTGCTCGAAACCCTGGCCGAGCGCCGTGATCTGTTTAATTTCGACGCGTTCCCGGCGCCCGTGCCGGGGCAGGGCAGCACCGCGTTCCGCTACCGCCTCAACGACGATGGCGACACGCCGACGCTGTACCTCAACTCATTGCTGCCGGGTAAAAGTACGATCCCGCACAACCACGAAACCTGGGCGATCATCAGCGCCATCGAAGGTCAGGAAATCAATTACGTCTACACCCGTGATGACGAGGGCCGCGAGCCTGGGTTCACCACGTTGCACCTGGAAAAAGAAGTGATCGTGCATCCCGGCACGTCGATCTCGTTTCTCGGTGAAGACCTGCATGGCATCCGTGTCGAAGGCGAGCAGCCGACCCTGCATTTCCACCTGTACGGTTTGCCGCTGGAATCGCTCAATGGCCGTTATGGGGTCGAGGCCGACGGGCGCATTCTCAATTACAACGCCTCGCAAATGGCGCCGTCGATCAAGGCCTACACATGAGCCAGACCGTAACCCCAGGGCAACTGCAGCAATGGCTGTTCGACGGGCAGGAAATTGCCCTGTTTGACGTGCGTGAGCATGGCCAATATGGCGAAGCTCACCTGTTTCACGGGGTGAACCTGCCCTACAGTCGCCTGGAGCTGGAGGTCCGACGCCTGGCGCCGAATCCTCAGGTGCGGCTGGTGATCTATGACCAGAACGGCGGGGACATCGCGGTGCGCTCTGCTCGGCGTTTGCAGGCGCTGGGGTACAGCTGCGTGCATATTCTCGACGGCGGTGCCGATGCCTGGCAGGCGGCAGGCCTGCAACTGTTCGCGGGTGTGCATGTGCCGTCCAAAGCCTTTGGCGAGTTGGTGGAAGAGGCCAGTGATACACCGCATGTCACCGCCAGGCAGCTGGCTGAATGGCAAGCCCGGGGCGAGCCTCTGGTGGTGCTGGACGGTCGGCCGTTCGACGAATACCGCAAGATGACCATCCCCGGTTCTGTCTGCTGCCCGAACGGCGAGCTGGGCTATCGCGTACAGGATCTGGTGCCGGACGACAGCACGCCGATTGTGGTCAATTGTGCCGGTCGAACCCGCAGCATTATTGGCGCCCAGACCCTGATCAATCTGGGATTGAAGAATCCGGTCTACGCCTTGGAAAACGGTACGCAGGGCTGGTACCTGGAAGATTTCCGGCTGGAACATGGCAGCACCCGCCGCTATGCCGATGAGGTGTCATCCAAGACCTTGCCGCAACAACGCCTCGCCGCGGTACAACTGGCCGCACGGGCCGGGGTAAACACCGTTACGGCGGCGCAGGTCGAGCAGTGGGCCGAGGAGGCCGCACGCAGTTTGTTTCTGTGCGATGTGCGCACCGCCGAGGAGTTTGTCGCCGGCAGTTTGCCCGGTGCGCAACACACGCCGGGCGGACAGTTGATTCAGTCTACCGACCTGTATATCGGCGTGCGTCAGGCGCGGTTGGTGCTGATCGACAGCGATGGCATACGGGCGCCGATCGTTGCCAGTTGGCTTCGGCAGTTGGGGCATGAAGCTTATGTGCTGGAAGGTGGGGTGAGTAGCGGTCTGGCATTGCCCGCGCTTGAGGTATCCGTTCACGAAACATTGCCCGTGACCACCGCGCAAGCCCTGGCCGATGCGTTGAAGGATGACGCGGTGGCATTGATTGACCTGCGCCCGAGCATGACCTTCCGCAAAGGTCATATCGCCGGCTCGCGCTGGTCGATTCGTTCGTTGCTGGCAAGTGAAGTGGCCGGTGAACAGCGACCCCTGGTGTTGCTGGCCGATGACCCGCAGCTGGCAGCGTTCGCGGCGCTGGAATTACCCGATGTTCAACGTGCGCAAACCCGGCTGTTGAGCGGCGGCGTTGACGCCTGGCGCGAGGCGGGTTTTGCGTTGCAAGAGGATGCCAACACGCCGCCGGATCAGCAGTGCATCGATTTTCTGTTCTTTACCCATGATCGCCACGCCGGTAACAAAGACGCGGCTCGTCAGTACCTGGCTTGGGAAATCGGCCTGTTGGCGCAAATGAGCGCAGACGAAATCGCCAGCCTGAAACCGCTGCGCGCGCCGTCTCAAGCGACTCGTGATGCGCGGGTGCGTACCCGTCTAGTGCAGGCGGCGCGTACCGAAAAGGGCAGTGGCAGTCGAGGTGTCAACGTGCCCGTCACTCGTTTGAGCACGGTGCTGTTCGACAACCTGGCGCAGATGCGCGATGCCCGTGCTCGCCGTGACCGGGAGCGGGTGCTGAGCTATGGCGCTCGGGGCAATCCGACCGCTTTTGCCTTGGAAGACCTGGTGACGGAGCTGGAAGGCGGTTATCGCACCCGCTTGTTTGGCACCGGGCTGGCGGCGGTGGCGCAGACGTTCCTGGCCTACCTGCGGCCCGGCGATCATGTGCTGATCACCGACGCGGTGTATGCGCCCGTGCGGCGTCTGGCTCGGGAGCTGCTTGGGCCGTTCGGCATCCAGGTCGGCTACTTCGCGCCTGACGGCAGCGGCCTGCAAGGGCAACTGCAAGCCAATACAAAAATGGTCTACACCGAAGTGCCCGGCTCGCTGCTGTATGAACTCAGCGACCTGCCGGCCATCGCCGCACTGTGCAAACCACGGGGCATCCTGCTGGCCGTCGATAACACCTGGGGTTCGGGCTACCTGTACCGGCCGCTGACGCTGGGCGCGGACATCTCGATCATGGCGTTGACCAAGTACCTGTGCGGCCACAGCGATGTGGTCATGGGCAGCGTCTGTACCCGGCAAGAAGTCTGGCAGCCGCTGGCGTCCATGAGCGACACCTTTGGCAGCGCCGTCAGCCCTGACGACGCCTGGCTGGTGCTGCGCGGCGCCCGAACCCTGGCGCCACGCCTGGAGGTGCACGAACGCCAGGCCCTGGAAATCGCTCATTGGCTACAAGCGCAACCGCAGGTGAAACGGGTGTTCCATCCGGCGCTGGCCGATCATCCCCATCATGCCCTGTGGCGACGGGACTTCACGGGCAGTAACGGCTTACTGTCCTTCGAACTGCGTGATGCCGACGCTACGTATGTAGAGCGCTTCATCGATGCGTTGCAAGTGTTTGGTCTGGGCGCGTCCTGGGGCGGCTATGAAAGCCTGGTCACCGTCGYCGACACCCAGGATCGCAACAGTGCGGCAGATCGCGCATTGAACCCGGTGCTGCGGTTGCACATTGGCCTGGAAGATGTCGACGCGTTGATCGAGGATTTGCAACGCGGGTTCACCGCGATCGAGGACTAGGACTTGCGCAACAGGAGCAACGCCAACGCCGCAGCCGCCAGCACCGCCCCGGCGATGAAAGTGCTGGCGGAGCCCGAGGTTTCCCATAGCGCGCCAGCCAGTACGCTGGCGATCAACAGGCACACGCCGCTGATCAGATTGAACAGGCCGAAGGCCGTGCCCCTGAGATGCTCGGGTGCAGTGTCGGCGATCAGCGTCGCGAGAATGCCCTGGCTGAAGCCCATGTGCAGGCCCCACAGGGCTACGCCCGCCAGCATGGTCATGATTGAATCCGCTTGCGCCAGCAGCAGGTCCGCCAGGATCAGCAGCCCCATGCCGACACACAGCAACTTGGTGCGGCTGATCCGGTCGGACAACCAGCCGGCAGGGTAGGCCGACACCGCATACAGCAGCGACATGACCACCATCACCATTGGCACCCAAGTGGCCGTCAGGCCTGTCTGCTGCGCTTTCAAGACCAGAAAGGCCTCGCTGAAACGGGCCAGCGTGAAGAGCCCRCCGACGATCACTACCCACCAGTAACCCCGGGAAAACTCCCGCAGAACCTTCCAGTGGATAGGCGAGCGAAAGGTGTGTTTCCCGGCGACATCGGTTGGTTCTTTGACTCCACCGACAATCAGCGCCACCGATATCACCGCCGGGATCACCGCAAACCACAACACCAGATGGATCTGCCCGAGCCAGAGCATCAGCACGATCGCCAGAACCGGACCCAGAATCGCCCCCACGGTGTCCATCGACTGGCGTAAGCCGAAGCAGGCACCACGGATTTCGGCGGGGGCGACATCGGCGACCAGCGCATCGCGCGGCGCGCCACGAATGCCTTTGCCGATGCGATCCAGAAAGCGCGCGGTAAATACCACATCAACCGAGTGCGCGAGGGGAAACAGCGGCTTCGACAACGCCGCCAGACCGTAGCCCATCAACAGCAGGCCTTTACGCCGGCCGATAAAGTCGCTGATGGCGCCGGAGAATATCTTGACCACCATCGCCGTCGCCTCGGCGATGCCCTCGATCACCCCGACGGTCAGTGCGCTAGCGCCTAAAGTGGTGACCAGAAATACCGGCAACAGGCTGTGCACCAGCTCTGACGAAAGGTCCATGAACAGGCTGACAAAACCCAGGGCCCAGACCGTGGAGGGGATACGCAGTGAGGCTGGTCTGGGTTTTGCTAGGTTGTCC
>NZ_JBFTMK010000258.1:0-10495 GCF_056396965.1 Pseudomonas sp. 05N434 | reverse complement strand
GCGTAAAGGCGACCTGACCAACATGGTGCCGGATGGCAAAGGCCGTGTTCGTCTGGAGTACAACATCCCTGCTCGCGGTCTGATCGGTTTCCGTAACCAGTTCCTGACCCTGACCAACGGTGCTGGCATCCTGACCTCGATCTTCGATCGCTACGACACCATGAAGTCCGGCGACATGTCCGGTCGTCAGAACGGTGTTCTGGTATCGGTAGAAACCGGCAAGGCGCTGACCTACTCCCTGGAAACCCTGCAGGCGCGTGGCAAGCTGTTCGTTGAGCACGGTCAAGAGATCTACAACGGTCAGATCGTTGGTCTGAACAGCCGTGACAACGACATGGGCGTCAACCCAACCAAAGGCAAGAAGCTCGACAACATGCGTGCTTCGGGTAAAGACGAAACCATCGCCCTGGTTCCACCTGTTCGCTTCACTCTGGAACAGGCCCTGGAATTCATCCAGGATGACGAGCTGTGCGAAGTGACACCTAAGTCGATCCGCCTGCGTAAGAAGATCCTGGACTGCTGCGCTGCCGAACGCAGCCTCGCTGGGGCTCGACAGCTGCTACGGGGATCGAGGCGGCTTTAAAACTTTTCGAGGGTGCGGCTGGAACTGCTGGTCTCGCGCACCACTTCTTTAGGCTTGTACGCGCAATACCCTGGCCGCGGTCCGATCTTCGGGTGGTTGCGGCAGGTGTCCGGGCGCTTATCATAAATAGTGCACAAACGGCTTTTACGATCCAGGTACAGGCAATCGTTGTTGCTCATGCGCTGGAGGGTGAAGATCTCGGACTTCTGGTTGTAGCGCTCGACAATCCCTTCCTTCTGCAAGCGCTTGGCGATGTTCTTGGGTGGATCGCCCAGTTCGAATTCGTCGACGATGCCGATACGGATCAGATCCTTGATCTTGACCTCGACCGGCAGCGTGCAGCAGCTGGACATGCACGAGCCGCACATTGGGGCAGAGTACTTGGCCCAGGTATCGAGGCGATCGATTTCCGCGGCGGCGATCAGGTTGGGCTTCATCATCGGTTGTTACCAGCGTGTGCATCAGGGCGCGCGATCATACCGGGACTGGTGGATTTTTGAACAACCTTTCGCCAGATTTTTTTTGCTTGTCGCAAAATAGTCCTGTGTCCGGCACGGCCCCTGCATTGTTTCTGGCCCACGACAACGTAATGTCGATCTATCTCGTACTAACAGGAAAAACTGCCGAACCAGAGTCTCTACGGTCTGTCAGACCGACTAGGCTCAGACAACTTCACGCTCGCTCGAGGTCTTATCGATGACTCAAGAACCACTTGTTCGCGAAGCAGAGGTGGCCGCATTCCGCGACGCCGTCTTGACCAAGCTCACTTACGCGGTGGGTAAAGACCCGGATCACGCCTTCGACCATGACTGGTTCGAAGCCATTGCCCTGGCGGCGCGTGATCACATGGTCGAGCACTGGATGGACCACACCCGGCAGATCTACCGCAAAGGCCAGAAACGCGTTTATTACCTTTCCCTTGAATTTCTTATCGGTCGCTTGCTCTACGACAGCCTGAGCAACCTCGGCTTGCTCGATGTGGCCCGCGAGGCCATGACCGAACTGGGGGTCGACATCGAACGCATCCGTCTGCTGGAGCCCGATGCTGCACTGGGCAACGGTGGCCTCGGACGTCTGGCGGCATGCTTTATGGAAAGCATGTCGACCCTCGGCATCGCCGGCCATGGCTATGGCATTCGTTACGAACACGGTTTGTTCCGCCAGGCCATCGTCGACGGCTGGCAGCAGGAGCAGACCGAACACTGGCTGGACTTCGGCAACCCGTGGGAGTTCGAACGACCAGAGGTGGCCTACCCGATCGGTTTCGGCGGCAGTGTCGAAACCGTGACCGATGAAGCCGGCAAGTCCAGGCAAGTCTGGTCCCCGTCGGAAACCGTGCGGGCCATCGCCTACGACACCCCGGTGGTCGGTTGGCGTGGTGCAAGCGTCAACACCCTGCGGCTGTGGCGCGCCCGGGCCATGGAAGAATTGCATCTGGAGCGCTTCAACGCGGGCGACCACTTGGGCGCGGTCGCGGAAGTGGCCTGGGCAGAAAGTATCTCCCGCGTGCTTTACCCGGCGGACAGCAACGAGGCCGGCCAGGAGTTGCGCCTGCGCCAGGAATATTTCTTCGTCTCCGCGTCCTTGCAGGACTTGTTGCGTCGCCATCGCAACATGCACACCTCGGTGCTGACTCTGGGCGATCACGCCGCCATTCAACTCAACGACACTCACCCCTCGATCGCCGTGGCCGAACTGATGCGTCAGTTGGTCGACGTCTATGACGTGGCGTGGGATGCGGCGTGGCAGATCACGGTCGACACGCTGTCGTACACCAACCACACGCTGTTGCCGGAAGCGCTGGAAACCTGGCCGGTCAGTCTGATGGAGCGGATGCTGCCCCGGCACATGCAGATCATTTACTTGATCAACGCCCAGCACATCGACTCGTTGCGAGCCAAAGGTGTTCACGATTTCGACGTGCTGCGTGCGATTTCGCTGATCGAGGAAGACAACGGTCGCCGCGTGCGCATGGGTAACCTGGCATTCCTGGGTTCCCACAGCGTCAATGGCGTGTCCGGCCTGCACACGCAGCTGATGCGCAGCACGGTGTTCTCCGAGCTGCACAAGCTTTACCCGGACCGGATCAACAACAAGACCAATGGCATTACCTTCCGCCGCTGGCTCTATCAGGCCAACCCCGAACTCACCTCCATGCTGGTCGACGCCCTCGGCCCGAATCTGCTGGACAACCCCGAGGAGCGCTTGCTCGCGCTGGAGCCGTTTGCCGAGAAGACTGCATTTCGCAAGCAGTTCGCCGAACAGCGGCTGCACAACAAGAAAGCCCTGGCGTACCTGATTCATGAGCGGCTGGGGATCGCGGTCAATCCGGCGGCGATGTTCGATGTGCAGGTCAAGCGGATCCACGAATACAAGCGTCAGTTGCTTAACCTGATGCACACCGTCGCGCTGTATCAGGCGATTCGTGCCGAGCCGGAAACCGACTGGGTGCCGCGGGTGAAAATCTTCGCCGGCAAGGCGGCGGCCAGTTATCACCAGGCCAAGCTGATCATCAAGCTGACCAACGACATTGCGCGGGTGGTCAACAACGACCCGACGGTGCGCGGCTTGCTCAAAGTGGTGTTCCTGCCCAACTACAACGTCAGCCTGGCCGAGAGCATCATTCCGGCGGCGGACTTGTCGGAGCAGATTTCCACTGCCGGCTTCGAAGCCTCGGGCACCAGTAACATGAAATTCGGCCTCAACGGCGCGCTGACCATCGGTACCCTGGACGGGGCCAACGTGGAAATGTGCGAGCGCATCGGTGCCGAGCACATGTTTATTTTTGGTCTCAGCGCCCAGCAAGTGGAAGCGCGCAAGCGTAACCATGAATTCAACGCCGCGCCGGACATCGCCGCCTCCCATCGGCTCAACGACGTGCTGCAAGCGATTCGCAGCGGGGTGTTCTCACCAGACGATCCGTCCCGTTATACCGCGCTGATCGATTCGCTGGTGGACTACGACCGCTTCCTGGTCTGCGCCGATTTCGACTCTTACTGGAACGCGCAGATGCGGGTCGAAGCTCACTGGCACGACTCGAAAGAGTGGTGGCGCTCGGCGGTATTGAACACCGCGCGGATGGGCTGGTTCTCGTCCGACCGGACCATTCGCGAGTACGCAACGGATATCTGGAAGGCTTTGGAGTAATTTTTAGCAACAAATGTGCGCAAGGCCCAACGTCCGTTGGGCCTGATCGATATACTAAGCACCAACTTGACCCAGTGTGGGAGCGGCGCACTGCCGCTCCCACACTGAATTCCGGGTGTCTGCTCACTAGACTGAGCCAGAGGCTGTATCGCACGGATCAGCCCCGCCACGGGGCCGCTTAGGGATATCGACCATGCAATGGATGTTAATGCTGATTGGGCTGCTGCTGGGCTGGATTCTTGACGAGTCGTTCAGCGAGGCGCTGTTGGGCGCTTTGCTCGGGCTGGGTCTCGGCCAGGCCATGCGTATCGGCCGCTTGAGCACTCAAACGGCCGAGCAGCGACGTTTACTCGATCAGGCTCAGGTTGCGCTGAATGCGGTCGAGCAGCGACTGGCGTTGCTGGAAGTGTCGGGTGCCAAGGCACCTGAACCAGGCGAACCGGTTGTCAGCGAACCCGCTGAGTCGCCTGAAGTCATTCTTGAGCAAGCCCCTGTCGCACCCACGGAGCTGGTCTGGGAGCTACCCCCCGAATTCGAACCCATCACCGCGGCCGCTGCCGAAACCAGTCGTCCGTTGCCCGCCGATGTCTGGCAGCCCGAGCCGGTCGCCCGCGAACCGCAGCAACCGGCCGAGCCGCGCGGCCCGAACTTCATCGAGCGCGCCATCAGCGGCGCACGCAATTGGCTGTTCGGCGGCAATACCGTATTGCGGGTCGGCGTGATGCTGTTGTTCCTCGGCCTGGCTTTCCTGTTGCGTTATGCCACCGAAGGCATGGTGGTGCCGATCGAGTTGCGCTACGCCGGTGTCGCGGCGGCGGCCTTGGGCCTGCTCGCCCTGGGCTGGTGGCTGAGACTGCGCAACAGCAACTACGCGCTGATGCTGCAAGGCACCGGGATCGCGGTGTTGTACCTGACGGTATTTGCCGCGATGCGTCTGCATCCGTTGCTTGATCCCAAGGCAGCATTGGGCCTGTTGGTGGTGGTGACGGTGTTCTCGGCGATTCTCGCCATTACCCAAAATGCGTTGGGCCTGGCCGCCGCTGCCGCGTTGGGCGGTTTCGCCGCGCCGATCCTGACCTCCACCGGCGCCGGCAATCACGTCGCGCTGTTCAGCTATTTCGCCCTGCTCAACGCTGGCATCCTCGCCATCGCGTGGTTCAAGGCCTGGCGGCTGCTCAACCTGATCGGGTTTGTCGGCACCTTCGGCATCGGCTTTGCCTGGGGCCTGCGCTCCTATAGACCGGAGCTGCTGTGGAGTACCGAGCCGTTCCTGATTCTGTTCTTCCTGATGTACCTGGCCATCGGTTTGTTGTTCACCCGGCGCAAGTTGCTGGAAATGAGCGACGCGCCCGAGGACGACAGCCGTGAAGCGCTGCTGCGCTGGTCGGCGCACAAGGGCGATTACGTCGACGGCATGATGCTGTTCGCGCCACCGTTGGTGGGCTTCGGTCTGCAGTTCGCGCTGGTGGAGCACTTTGAATTTGCCGCGGCCTTCAGCGCCTTGGCCTTGGGCATGATTTACATGGGGCTGGCCCGGTTGCTGATGGGGGGGCGAGCACTGTTGTTGGCCGAAACCTGYCTGGCGCTGGGGGTGATCTTCGCCAGTCTGGCGATTCCTCTGGGGCTTGATGCGCGTTGGACTGCCGCAGCCTGGGCGGTGGAAGGGGCGGGGATTTTCTGGCTCGGCCTGCGTCAACGACGGCCGCTGGCGCGGGCCTTTGCCTTGCTGCTGCAATTGGGCTCGGCGTTGGCTTTTATCAGCGAATTGCGCAGCGGCGAGAGCAGCCTGCTCGATGGTGCGCCGCTGGGGGCGTTGATGCTCGGTGTTGCGCTGCTGTTCAGCTTCTACCAATTACGCAAAGCGTTGCCTGAACAGGCGTTGCCGTGGGAGCGCCAGGGCTTGCCGGTGCTGGCCTGCCTGGGCCTGACGTTCCTCTATCTGCTGGCGCCGCTGTTTTTCTTCACTCACGGCACGGCGATCAGTTGGGCGCTGGCCGGGTTGGCGACGCTGTTCGTCGGCCTGCGCCTGCAATCGCGGGCGTTCCTGTTCAGTGCGTTCGCCGTGCAACTGCTCGGCGGTGCGTTGTTCCTGGTGCGGCTGCGAGGGGCGAGCGGAGACTCGGCTGCGGTATTCAGCGCCGGCTGGAGCGGTTTGCTCAGCGCATCCTTGATCGGGCTGGCACTGATCGCCGGCATGTTGTTGGCGGCCCGGGACGAAATGGTGCGCAGTGACGTACGTTTGCTGCGTGGCTTGTCGGTGGTGCTATTGGCCGGTCTGGTGCTGATCAACCTGGCGGTGCTGTTCGTGTTGCCGTGGCAAACCGCGAGTGCGGTGTGGGCGGCCAGTGGTTTGTTCATCATCTGGCTGAGTCTGTACCTGAAGCAGCGTGTGAGTTTTGTCTTTGGTCTGCTGTTGCAGGTGATCGGCGGCGTAGCGTTCCTGTTCGCCGGGCCAGACCTGCTCGGGCCGCTGCTCAGCGAAGGGTTGCGACCGTTGGCGCATAGCGGGTTCTGGACACCGCTGGTGCTGGGACTGGCGGCATTTGTCGGGGCCTGGCGTTTGCAGCTAGGCAACCATGCTTCGGCTTTCGATGTGTTGAGCCTGCAGCGCTTGTCCGAAGTGTTGCTGGTGTGGGGCACGGGTTGGTGGGCACTGGCGTGGATCAGCGAAGTGCTGCGTTTTGCGCCTGTGAACCTGCAAGCGACGTTGTTGCTGGCGGTCGCGGCGGTGAGTGTGGCGCTGTGGGCGGTGCTGGCGCTGCGCCTGAAGTGGTCGTCGCTGGGTTTGCTCTGCACCTTGCTGATTCCCGCCGCCGGTCTGGTGTTGCTCGCGGCCTGGCATTCGCGTTATCACCCGGCCGCCAACTTCGGCTGGCTGGTTTGGGCCGCGGTGTTCGTCGTGCATTTCATCTCGTTGCAGCGTCTGGCGTCGATGCTGCCCGAAAAAGCCCAGAGCACCGCCCATGTACTCGGTTGCTGGCTATTGATCGGCGTGTTGGCCCTGGAGCTGCGTTATGGCTTGCTGCTGTTGTCGGAGCAGTACAACGCCTGGCGCTGGTTGGGCTGGGCGATTCTGCCGAGCCTGTATCTGGTGCTGATGGCCGCACCGCGCGCGTGGCCATGGCCAGTGTCGGCTTATCCCCGCGAGTACCGGGTCTATGCCGCCGCGCCGTTGGCGTTGTTAATGCTCGGCTGGTTCTGGCTGGCGAACATGGTCAGCGACGGCACCGCCGAGCCGTTGCCCTATGTGCCACTGATCAACCCGCTGGAGCTGGGCCTGTTGTTCGCCCTGTTCGGTGTTTATGTCTGGTCCCGCAACGCAGTCACGCAACTGGCGATCCGCAAGGATTACACCGATAACGCCACGCAGGTGATTGCCGGTGTTTCACTGTTCGCCTTCTTTACCGCGCTGGTGATGCGCGCGGCCCACCACTGGGGTGGCGTGCCGTTCGCGCTGGATCTGCTGCTTGAATCGATGGGCTGATCGCGTTGGTGGTCGCCAAGCTGTTCTTCGTTGAATTGAGTAACCGCGGCGGGTTGGCGCGGATCGTGTCGTTTATCGGCGTTGGCGTGTTGCTGTTGGTGGTGGGCTATTTCGCCCCGCTGCCACCCAAGCGTGCCGAAGCCGTGCCGGGTGCTGAAAAACCGGCCCCTGAAACCGAAGGAGTGTCATCTTGAGTCAGAAGCTGAACCTGGGCTGGTGGGCTGCTGTTGTGCTGGGGGTGACACTGTCGGCTGGCGCGCAGGAAAAACCTGCGGACTTCGCCACGCAGGTGCCATTGTCTGTGAGCGGCGAGGGCCCGTGGTATCGCCTGGAATTGCCCTTGGGCGTGCAACTGAACGCGCGGCAAACCGATCTCAGCGATGTGCGTGTGTTCAACGCCGCCGGTGAGCCTCAGGCGTACGCTTTGGCTCGAGAGCCTGCGCAGACCCACGAAAACCGCACGCTGACCGACGTAAAGTGGTTCCCGTTGTACAACTCGGCGGATGCCAGCGAACGCACGCCGAGCGTACGGGTGCAATCGAACACCAACGGCACGTTGATCGAAGTGCAGCCGTCCAGCCAGTTGGAGGCGGGCGAAGAAGAGCTGCGCGGCTGGTTACTCGATGCCAGCGGCATCAAGGCGCCGTTGCAGCAATTAATCCTCGACTGGACCAGTGAACGCGACGGCTTCCAGCGTTTCAGCATCGAAGCCAGCAACGATTTGCAGCATTGGCAGTCGTGGGGTGAAGGGCAGGTGGCGCGTCTGACGTTTGCCGACGAACGGGTCGAGCAACATGAAGTCGGCCTGCCGGGGCAATCGGCGCGCTATCTGCGTTTGCTTTGGAATTCGCCTCAGTCGGCGCCAGTGCTGACCTCGGCGCAGCTGGAAAGCACCAACCCTCGCACCTTGCCGCTGCCGTTGGTCTGGTCGCAACCCTTGGCCGGCAGCAGCGTGAAGGCCGGTGAGTACATCTGGCAATTGCCGATGGGGTTGAACGTCCAGCGCTTGCAGGTCGAGCTGAATCAGCCCAACAGCCTGGCACCGGTAACGTTGTCGGGGCGCCGGGAGACCAGCCTGCCGTGGCAACCGCTGACCAACGGTTTGCTCTATCGCCTGACCCAGAATGGCCAGGATGTGGTGCAGAACGAATTGCAGTTGTCGGGCCAGACCGTGCAGCAATTGAAACTGACGGTGGATGAACGCGGCGGTGGCCTGGGTGCCGAAGCACCCACCGTGCGGTATGCCGTGCGCTCCACGCAATTGGTGTTCCTGGCGCGCGGTGCCGGGCCTTATACGCTGGCGCTGGGAAGTGCGACGGTGAAGGCTGCAAGCTTGCCATTGTCGACGCTGATTCCCGATTACAGCGCGGCGAAGCTGGCGACGCTGGGCAAGGCGACGGTGGACGGCGGGGCCGTGGTGACCCCGGCGGCGACAGCACCAACTGTGCTGGGCACGAACTGGAAAAAGATCGGGTTGTGGGCGGTGTTGCTGCTCAGTGTGCTGTTTCTGGGAGGGATGGCGTTCAGTTTGCTGCGCAAGCCTGCTGCTAAATCCTGAGGATGGCTGGCGCTGCGCGCCAGATCGCGGGCAAGCCGCTCCTGCAGGGGCGAGGCTTGCCCGCGAAGACGTCCTTCCTGCCACCAAAAATATCGAAACTGGCGCCCAATCGCGGCCCATTTCGAACTACGCTCAACCCCGCGCATGAACTCTATTGGGTGTATCACGTCTGATAGGAGGAAATGCGCCCCGACTCGCGTTAAACTGCGCGGGTTTTTAGCCCCCCATTCCTCCGGAGCCGTCCATGTCCCGCGTTACCCTGAGTCGCTATTTGATTGAGCAGACCCGCAGCAACAACACTCCTGCCGATCTGCGTTTCCTGATCGAAGTGGTGGCGCGTGCCTGTAAGGAAATCAGCCACGCCGTTTCCAAAGGCGCCCTGGGTGGTGTCCTGGGCAGCATGGGCACTGAAAACGTCCAAGGTGAAGTGCAGAAGAAGCTTGATGTGATGTCCAACGACATCCTGCTCGAAGCCAACGAATGGGGCGGTCACCTGGCCGGCATGGCATCCGAAGAAATGGACAATGCCTACCAGATCCCGGGCAAATACCCGAAAGGCGCGTACTTGCTGGTGTTCGACCCGCTGGACGGTTCGTCGAACATCGACATCAACGCGCCGGTCGGTACGATCTTCTCGGTGCTGCGTTGCCCGAACGAATACCTGACCCAGAACGAGCCTTTGAACGAAAAGGCCTTCCTGCAGCCAGGCACTCAGCAGGTTGCCGCCGGTTACGCGATTTACGGTCCACAGACCATGCTGGTGCTGACCCTGGGCAATGGCGTCAAAGGCTTCACCCTGGATCGTGAAATGGGCAGCTTCGTACTGACCCATGAAGACATCACGATTCCGGAGTCCACGCAGGAATTCGCGATCAACGCGTCCAACAAGCGTCACTGGGAAGCGCCGGTACAACGTTACGTCGACGAATTGCTGGCTGGCGATGAAGGCCCGCTGAAGAAGAACTACAACATGCGTTGGGTCGCCGCGATGGTGGCCGACGTGCACCGCATCCTGACCCGCGGCGGTCTGTTCATGTACCCACGCGACAGCCGCGAGCCGTCGAAGCCGGGCAAACTGCGCCTGATGTACGAAGCCAACCCGATRTCGTTCCTGGTGGAGCAAGCGGGTGGCGCATCCACTGACGGCCACCAGCGCATCCTCGACATCCAGCCGGAAGGCCTGCACCAGCGTGTTGCGGTGTTCCTCGGTTCGAAAGAAGAAGTTGCCCGCGTCACGGCTTACCACAAGGAATAAAACATGACCGCGCCCTGGCAGCCGTTACTCGAATGGTGGTTTGGATCTTTCGAATCACCCAACGAAATAGCGGCTGACAAGGGCAAGTTATGGTTCGGCAAGCGTGACAGTCAGGACCTCGAAGCGCGGATGCGTTTCGGGGATCTGGTCGAGCAGGCACTGGCCGGCGGATTGATCGAATGGGCGCAACGCCCCGAAGGTTGGCTGGCCCTGGTGTTGTTGCTCGATCAATTGCCGCGAATGATCTTTCGCGACACACCCAAATCCTTTTCCGGCGACGTCAGGGCCCAGGCACTGGTGGCGCAAGGCATTGCCGCGGATTTCGATCGGCAACTGCGACCGATCCAGCGGGTTTTTATCTATCTGGTGTTCGAACACTGCGAAAACCTGGCGGTGCAGAACGAAGCGGTTTCGCGGTTTCTCGATCTGGTTGAACAGCAACCCGAGGCGGATCGGGCGGTGTTTGCC
>NZ_JBFTMK010000257.1:0-6804 GCF_056396965.1 Pseudomonas sp. 05N434 | reverse complement strand
GGTATTCGCGCTGCTCGGTCTGGCCGTTGAGGCGATACTTTTCCGGGATGCCGTCGGCGGTGGGAAACAGGTTGCCAAGGATCGATGCTGTGGTCATATCGCTACCCCGTCTGGATTGGGTGATGCACTGATGAATCGTTTTAGCAGACCTCGGCCTGGCTTGTCATGGCTCATCTTATGGTTTTTTTGACTCGACGTTGTGGATCGAGAATCTGTCGACCCATCTGCTCATGAAAGCGCCTGTAGCCGTTGCGATCTTTTGCCCTTGAAAACACACAAGTAACGATCCCCCGGTTAAACTTCGCGCTCTTTCTCAAAGGAGTTCATATGAGTTACTACCAGCCGGGCATCCTCGCCACCCCAGTTCCGCCTCAAGCTCGTCATATGTTCTTCGCCCTCGAATCCGCCGAGGCACTGCCGGCAGCGCTGGATAACCTGACGCGCCTGGTGGACGGAAAATCGGCGGTGGTGGGTTTCGGCGAGTCCCTGGTCAAGGCGCTGCACGCGCAGATCGACGGCTTGCGCGCCTTTCCTGCGCTGGTCGGTGTCGGCGTCGACAACCCGTCGACCCAACACGCGCTCTGGTGCTGGTTGCACGGTGTTGACCGTGGCGAATTGCTCAATCGCAGCCACGCGATCGAAGCCGCGCTGGCACCGGCCCTGCGTCTGGTGCAGATGAACGAAACCTTCCGCCACATGACTGGCCATGACCTGACCGGTTACGAAGACGGCACCGAAAACCCTCACGACGAAGCCGCTGTGGCCGCTGCATTGTTGAACGAAGGCGCTGATGGTCTGGTCGGCGGCAGCTTCGCCGCGATCCAGCAATGGCAGCATGACTTGAAAGGCTTCCACGCGATGCCGTCCCACGAGAAGGACAACATCATGGGCCGACGCCTGAGCGACAACGAAGAACTCGACGACGCGCCGATCTCTGCCCACGTCAAACGCACCGCCCAGGAAAGCTTCGCACCGGAAGCCTTCGTGGTCCGTCGCTCGATGCCGTGGATCGAAGGCGATCGCGCCGGGCTGATGTTCCTGGCATTCGGTTTTTCCCTCGATGCGTTCGAAGCCCAACTGCGACGCATGAGCGGTCTGGAGGACGGCATCACCGACGGTTTGTACCGCATCAGCCGACCGATCACTGGTGGCTACTACTGGTGCCCGCCGCTCAAGGACGGTCGCCTCGACCTGCGCGCATTGCGTGTCGGCTAAATAGCGGATCGCGTACACCTGTAGGAGCGAGGCTTGCCCGCGAAGGCGGTGTGTCAGGTAAAACGCTTTAGCGGGCAAGCCTCGCTCCTACAAAAAACCATCAAAAGGATTTGCTGACACTCGCCACCAGGGTCGCGCTGCACACATCGTCGAACCCCCAGTTACTGATGCATTGGCTTTTCGACAAATCGGTGTCGATGTAACTCAACCCCAGCAGCACCCCGGCCACTTCGCGGGTCAGCTTCGCCTCCCACTCGTGATAAGCCTCCTCGCCATGCCCCGAGGCCGAATACAGGCGCGGGTCTTTGAAGTCCATTTCGCCGTAGCGCAGTTTCAGCCCCAGCCCATAGGGCAACTCGGTTTCGTAGCCAACGTAGCGGTACAACGTGCTCTGTTTGCTGTCGATGCCCGGTGCATCGGCAGAGTAATAGGCCGCGAGTTTCACGCCATAGACGTCGAGAATCCCGTAGACCTCGCTCTGATTGAACTGGCTCTCTTTTGGATACGCGTATTTGAGATAGCCGACATCCAGGCTGATGGCGTCGGTCGCCTGCCACAGCCAACCACCGTAGTAGTCGACTTCCTGGCGGGTTTTCAGGCCACCGCCGAAATCGACGTTCGAACTCCAGGCGCCCAGGTACAGGCCGCTGCTGTGGGCCAGGGTCACACCGGCTTGCACGGCGGGGTCGTTCTGGGTTTGCGAAATCCCGCGAGTGCGATAGTCGCTGGCCAGGGTCAGGTCGACCAGCACGGCGAAGTCGTCATTCAAGGGCAGGGCCTGGCTGCCCAGGGGCAACAGGCTGAAGGATGCGAGGGCGAACAGGGTGAACGCTTTCATGGTGCAGTGCCTTTGTTGTGATTGTTATGGGCAGATTTGAGACAACGCTGCTCCAGACCCCAGCGATGAATGCGGAGTTGGGCAGCGTGTACAGGCGATTTTTCTCAGAGTGTCGGGGCGTAGACTTCGCGACCGGCGAACCAGGTTTGCAGCACTTGGGTGTCGTGCAGGGCTTTCTCATCGACGCTGAACACGTCGCGGTCCAGAACGATGAAATCGGCTTGCTTGCCGGGGCTCAACGAGCCGATTTGCTTCTCTAGACCGATAGTGCGGGCGGCGTTGAGGGTGTAGGCGTAGAACATCGTTTCCCGGTCGATGCGTTCGTCGGCGTTCAACACGCCCAACGGGCCGTTTCGGGTGATCGCCTGGGCCATGGCGTTCCACGGATTGGGCGAAGACACCGGCCAGTCGCTGGCTCCGGCGATCGTCGCGCCCTGTTTGAGCAGCGAGTGCGCTGGGTACTGATAGCGGAAGGCGAGGGCGCTGACGTAAGGCTTGATCATGTCCAGGGTGTAATCGTCGGCGGAGGCCCAGAGCAACTGCATGGAGGCGATGACGTTGAGCGGTTTGAACCGCGCAAACTCTTTCGGGTTGACCATTTGCAAGTGGGTGATCGAGTGAGTCACGCCGCTCTGGCGATCCTTGCGCGCCTGGGCGATGCCGTTCAGGGATTCGCGTACCGCGCGGTCGCCGATGGCGTGGATGTGCACCCGCCAGCCGCGTTGATCGATGGCACTGACCAGTTCGCCGAAGTGCTTCGGATCGATCAGCAACTCGCCCTGTTTTTGCGAGTTGGTGTAAGGATCGATCATCGCCGCGCTCTGGGCCGGGTATTCGATCACGCCGTCGGCAAAGATCTTGATACCGGGCAGGGTCAGGTTGGGGATGCCCTGGAATTGCTGGCGGACCTTGTCCAGCGTGTCGAGATCGGCCGGTACGCTTTTCGGATTGGCCACCAGCAGGGCCGCGACGTGGGCGGTCATGCCACCGCTTTGCGACAGCGCTTTGTACACCGGCAGTACGCCGACGGTTTTCTCCGTGGGTTTAAGGGCAAACACCGGCTCGCCAGGGGCGGCGTTGGCAGCGGGGTCCATCCAGGCCGTAATGCCCAGGCTGTTGTTGTAGCGCACGGCGGTTTGCGCGGCGCGCAGCATGTCGGCGGCACTGGGCGCGGGCATTTTTAACGCAACCCGATCCCAACCGGCGTCCACCAGAAAACCGTTGGGGCTACCGTCGGCAAGCTTGCCTATGGTGTCGAGTTCGGCGGCCGGCAGGTTTTGCAGCAGGATGGCGTCGATGCCCGCGCGTTCGAGCATGACGTTGTTGGCCCAGGCGGTGTGGTGGTCGCTGCCGGTGAACACCACAGGCACCTTGGCCCATTCGCCGCTGTTGAATTTTTTGCCGAGGGCCTCGGCCTGGGCCCAATACGCCGAACTCATGCCGGCCACGCTCAGCACATCGCCGTGTTTCGCCTTGCCGTCATCACGCCATCCGCGCAGGCGTTTTTCCAGCTCATCGAGGTCGACCACCTCATCTTCCATATTGGCCGAGGCCATTTCCAGACCGCCGAAAATCGCGTGGGAATGGCTGTCGATCAGGCCGGGCATCAACGTCTTGCCGCCGAGGTCGATCACTTTCGTTTGCGATTCAATCAAGGCTTTTATCTGTRCATCGCTGCCAACTTGCAGCACTTTGCCGTCCTGCACCGCCAGGGCCTGCACCTTGGGCTGGTTGCGGTCGGCGGTGAATATCTTGCCGTTGAGCAGCACCAGATCGGTCGCTGCCATGGCTTCCATCGAGGCAAAAGCCACAGCGGCCACCAATAGATTCGGGAGGAATCTTTTCATTGAATGTTTCCTTGTTATTGCGTCTGATGGCCAGATTAGTGGCTGCTTATGCTCAACAGAACGCCTCACTCACGAAAAACGTTTTTGCCGGAATGGAAAAAAAATGGACAAGTTGGGTGCGTTGAAAATGTTCGTGGTCACGGCGCAACTGGGCAGTTTCAGCCGCGCCGCCGAGCAACTGGGCAAGACCCCGTCGGCCCTGACCAAAGCGGTCAATCACCTGGAGGCCGAGCTCGGTGCCCGGCTATTCGAGCGCAGCACCCGGCGGATTCTGCTGACGGAAGTGGGGCGGCTCTACCTGGAAACCGCGCGTCAGGTGTTGCAGCGGCTGGACGAGGCCGGTGAGGAAATCGAGCAGTTGCAGCATGGCCTGCGCGGCAATCTGAAAATCACCGCGCCACTGGCCTATGGGCATGCCTTTCTCGATCAGGTGTGTGGCGGTTTTCTGGAGCAGTATCCGCAGATCAATCTGCAAGTGGACCTGTGCGATGAGTTCGTCAATCTGCTGGAAAGCGGCTACGACCTGGCCCTGCGCGAAGGCCATGACGACCTGCCGGGGCTGATCGCCCGCGTCGTTGGCAGCAATCGTCTGGCGTTGTGTGGCAGCCCGGCCTATCTGGCGCGCAAGGCGTTGCCGGTCACTCCGCAAACCCTCGATGAGCACGAATGGTTGCTGTATCGCCATCCCTTGCTCAGCCGCGAATTCTGGTGGGCCGAGCGCGATGGGCAGCGCTTGAGCCTGCCGCAACCCCAGGCGCCACGGCTGCGCAGCGACAATTACGACTTGCTGCTGGCCAATGCGCTGGCCGGACGCGGGTTGTTGCACACGCCGCTATGGAGCGCTGCGCCGTATCTGGCCGACGGTCGACTGGTGCGGGTGATGGCGGACTACGACATCGATCCCGACAGCTTTGGCCCGCACATTCTGGCGGTGTACCCGAGCCATCGGCGAGCGACCGCCAAAGTCGTGGCTTTTATCGATTACATCGCCGGGTTTCTGGCCTCTCGCGGGCTGAGCTGACTGGCGGTCCTTGCCAGGAAAAAGCCGAAAGAGTACAAATGTACTCCATGACGACTTTAACTCCCCGCCGTACCGCCATCCTGACCTTCATCCGCGATCGCATCGCCGAACACGGTCAGCCCCCGAGCCTCGCTGAAATCAGCGAGGCCTTCGGTTTCGCCTCCCGTAGCGTGGCGCGCAAGCACGTGCTGGCGCTGACCGAGGCGGGTTTCATCGAGGTCAATCCGCATCAGGCGCGCGGCATCCGCTTGTTGAACCAGCCGCCGCGGCCCGAGCTGCTGGACGTTCCGGTACTGGGCCGCGTGGCGGCCGGTGCGCCGATCGGTGCCGATGCCGAGGTCCACAGCCGCTTGCTGCTCGATCCGTCGATCTTCTCGCGGGTGCCGGATTACATGCTGCGGGTCCAGGGTGATTCGATGATCGAGGACGGCATTCTCGACGGCGATCTGGTGGGCGTGCGGCGCAATCCTGAAGCGCTCAACGGCCAGATCGTGGTGGCGCGGCTCGACGGCGAAGTCACCATCAAGCGTTTCGAGCGGGTCGGCGATGCCGTTCGCCTGTTGCCGCGCAATCCGGCTTACCAGCCGATCATTGTTCGAGCCGATCAGGAGCTGGCCATCGAAGGCGTGTTCTGTGGTCTGGTGAGGCAAGGGTGATGGGCGCCGTCGTTGCGCTGGATACGCTGTTCAATGGCGGCCAGGTCTGGAAGGGCCGACCTGCGCCACCGGCCGTCAGCCCGCAACCCACAGGGCATGCGGCGCTGGATGCGGCGTTGCCGAGCGGTGGCTGGCCGGAAGCGGCGCTGAGCGAAATCCTCCTGGCCGGGCAGGGCGTGGGTGAGTTGCAACTGGTGTGGCCGACGCTGGCACGGCTGTCGGCGGCGGGCGAGCGCATCGTGCTGGTGGCGCCGCCTTACGTGCCGTATCCCCAGGCCTGGCAGAACGCCGGGGTCGATCTGCGCCAGTTGTCGATCATCCAGGCCAGCGAGCGCGATGCGCTGTGGGCGGCGGAACAATGCCTGCGTTCGGGCAGTTGCGGGGCGGTGTTGTGCTGGCCGCACAAGGCCGATGACCGGGCGTTGCGACGTTTGCAGGTGGCGGCCGAAACCGGGCAGACCCTGGCGTTCGCCTATCGCTCGCTCAGTGAAGCCATCAACCCGTCGCCAGCGGCCCTGCGCATCGCCATCGACGCCAAGCCTGCTCAGTTGCGGGTGCTCAAGTGCCGGGGCGGGCTGGCCCGTTCGGCGCCGATTGCCTTTGCCGTGGGGCATTGAGGTTGCCATGCGCTGGGTGTGCATTGTCTTCCCGCAATTGGCGCTGGACGCGGTACTGCGTCAGCGCCCCGACCCCGATGAGCCGTTGGCGCTGCTGACCGGCCCGGCCCAGCGGCGGGTGCTGCAGGCGGTCAACGGTGCGGCGCGGGCGCTGGGTTTGCGACCCGGTCAGTCGATGACCGCCGCCCAGGCGCTGAGCAAAGGGTTCGTCACCGTCGAATACGATGCCGCCGAAATCGAACATTGGCAGCAGTTCCTGGCCGCCTGGGCCTATCGGTTCAGCTCCCAGGTCAGCGTGCATTACCCGCGTGCCGTGGTGTTTGAAATCGAATCCAGCCTGGGCTTGTTCGGGCCCTGGCCGCAGTTCGAGGCGCGGCTGCGCGCCGAGCTCGCTGAGCTGGGGTTTCGCCATCGGATTGTCGCCGCGCCAAATCCGGTGGCGGCGCGGGTGCTGGCCAACGTTTATGACGGTCTGGTGGTGCCGGACAATCAAGCCTTGCAGCATCACCTCGGGCAACTGCCCGTCGATCGCATTGCCCTGGAGCCCAGCGTTGCTACGGCGTTATCGCGCATGGGGCTGCGCACCTTGAGTCAGGTGCAGGCGCTGCCC
>NZ_JBFTMK010000256.1:0-6805 GCF_056396965.1 Pseudomonas sp. 05N434 | reverse complement strand
GGCTCCGTCCCTTCGGGTTGCGCGCCAACGTGCGCGAGGCTGCGTTGCGGGATTTGCCAAGGGAACAACCATTGGCGGCATCCCGCGCCTTGCCTCGCGCACGTTGGCATCGCAACGCGGCTCGCCACCAAACGTCAACAGACCCTGGCGGTAGCCTGAAAAAATGCCCGAGCACGAGGATCACAGGCATAGGCAACGTTGATGCGCTGCCAGTCATGAGCCTCGCCGGTGGGGCTGAATGCCGTTGCGCAAGACAGCAGGATGCCGAAGCGTCGCGCCTGAACCTGCACCTGAACGGCGTCGGCCTTGCGCGATCGCGCCCAGATGAACAGGCCACCTGCGGGTTTGCCGAAAACCTCCCATTCCGCGTCTTCAAGCACCTGCAAGGCCGCGTCCCTGTCGGTGCTTAAACGCTGGCGCTGACGCTGCACCAATTTGCGATAGGCACCACTGGCCAATAAAGAAGCCAGCACCGATTCGCAAAACCGTGAAGCACCCATGCTGCTGATCATCTTGACCTCGGCCAGTCGCGCAATGACGTCGGCACCCGCCACGACAAAGCCGACCCGCAACGAACTGCTGAGGGTTTTGGAGTAGCTGCCGACGTAGATCACGTTGTCATCGATACCCAGTGCCGCAAGACGCGTCCCGGGACCGCGGTACAAATCCGCATAGACGTCGTCTTCGATCACCAGTACGCCATGCTTTCTGGCCAGCTGCATAACCTGCCGAGCCACGCCCAGGGTCAAACTGCTGCCGGTGGGGTTGTGATAAAAACTGTTGATGAACAAGCCACGGGGTTTGTATTTCAGCAACAGTGCCTGGAGTGCTTCGGTGTCGGGTCCGTGAGGCGTTCGTGGGACTTCGATCATGCTGACCCCGTGCAGCCTGAGCAAATCGAACAGCATCGAATAACCGGGGTTCTCCACCACCACGCAATCGCCCGGTTTGAACAACGTGCGCACGATCAGGTCGAGCCCATGACTGGCACCCGCCGTGGTGAGGATTCGACTTTCATCCACCGCGATATCCAGCTGCTTCAGTCGTTTGAGGATCTGTTGGCGCAGGGCAAGCAGGCCCAGCGGTGTGCTGTAGTTGAACAAACCGGCCATATCGGTGCGGCTGACCTGGCGTATGGCATAGCTCAGGTCGTCAGTCTCGCGCCAGCTTTCGGGTAATCCGCCGCAACCCAGCTTCAGTTCGCCCGCGACGCCACTCTGCTGCTCAACCCCCTCGAACCAGGAAAAATCCCGTTGCCCGTGAGCGGCAAGCGCCGTTGCCGCGACAAAGAAACCCGCCCCGCTACGCGTGGCCAGCACACCTTGGGCCACTAACCGTTCACAGGCCTCGACAACACTGGGTTGGCTGAGCAGATTGATCCGCGCGATTTGCCGCACGGAAGGCAAACGTGTCCCCGGCGACACCTCGCCACGATGAAGCCAGTCGGCCATCGCGTCGACGATTTGCTGCACGACCGGCACCAATGCCTGTCGATCGATTCTCAACTCCATGAGCAAGCAAACTCCTGTCTGTTTTGCGGAAAACAGTTAATCACAGGAGCGCTCGACAAGATGTGCGACAAAACCGCCAAAACCGTCGGTTCTAACCATTTGAAACACAATGCCCGGTGTTTTCACGGAACCGATGGCAGTGTGCGTAATGCTGAGAAACCTGTGGCGAGGGAGCTTGCTCCCGCTTGAGTGCGTAGCACTCACAAAAACCGGCAATGGTTGTCAGATTTTTGGGGCCGCTACGCAGCCCAGCGTGAGCAAGCTCCCTCGCCACAAAAGCAGGTATATCGAAACGCCTGATTAAAACGCCGTAACCCCACCATCCACCGCCAGCGAATGACCGGTGGTGAACGCCGCGCCGTCGCTGCACAGGTACAGCACCGCGCTGGCAATCTCCTCGACCTTGCCGATACGTCCGACCGGGTGCATGGCATTGGCGAACTCGCCCTTCTTCGGGTCCGCTTCATAGGCCCGACGGAACATGTCGGTGTCGATCACCGCCGGGCACACCGCATTCACGCGAATCTTTTTCTTGGCGTATTCGATGGCCGCCGATTTGGTCAGGCCGATCACCGCATGTTTGGAGGCAGCGTAGATGCTCATCTTCGGCGCAGCCCCCAGGCCGGCGACCGAAGCGGTATTGACGATCGCGCCGCCGCCCTGGGCCAGCAGCAATGGCAACTGGTACTTCATGCACAGCCAGACGCCTTTGACGTTGACGCCCATGATCGCGTCGAACTCATCGAGCGTGCCCTCGGCCAGTTTGCCTTTCTCGATTTCGATACCGGCATTGTTGAAGGCATAGTCGAGACGGCCGTAGGCATTCACGACCTCGTCCATCAGATTTTTTACATCGCTTTCCACAGTGACATTGCAGCGCACGAAGGTCGCGTCACCGCCGGCAGCGCGAATCAGCGCCACAGTGCCTTCACCACCGGCCACGTCCAGATCGGCCACCACCACTTTCAACCCTTCGGCGGCGAACGCCAAAGCGGTTGCGCGGCCAATCCCATTGGCCGCGCCCGTCACAACGGCGACCTGGCCGGAAAACGTCATGCTCATTGTTATGTCCTCGAAGAGAAGAATGTGGGGAGTCACGTGTTTTCAGTTAGCCACAGCGCCTTGTGACACGGCAGCACTATCAGAAGGCCGGTTGGGCGCCCATGAGTGGCAGTGATGGAACTGCCGCCCTGACTATCACTGCACTGGATCGATGTGCATTCGCCGTGTCAGCCAACCTTGCAGCATCGTCCATGAAGGTCTATCAACAAGGCTTCATTCATCTTGAGTGCCTGTCATGACTACCCAGACCAATCGCCAGTTCCTGCTCGCCAAACGTCCCGTGGGGCCAGCTACCCGCGAGACGTTCACCTATCAAGAAGTACCAGTCGGTGAGCCTGCGGCAGGTCAGATCCTGGTCAAGAACGAATACCTGTCCCTGGACCCGGCCATGCGTGGCTGGATGAACGAGGGCAAGTCCTACATCCCTCCGGTCGGCATTGGCGAAGTCATGCGCGCACTGGGCGTAGGCAAGGTCATCGCCTCGAACAATCCGGGCTTTGCTGTCGGGGACTACGTCAACGGCGCCTTGGGTGTGCAGGATTACTTCCTTGGCGAGCCGCGAGGTTTCTACAAGGTCGATCCGAAACTAGCGCCGCTGCCGCGTTATTTATCCGCGCTGGGCATGACCGGAATGACCGCCTACTTCGCCCTGCTCGATGTCGGCGCGCCGAAAGCCGGCGACACCGTGGTGTTGTCGGGCGCGGCCGGTGCGGTGGGCAGCATCGCCGGGCAAATCGCCAAGATCAAAGGTTGCCGGGTGGTCGGCATCGCCGGCGGCGCGGACAAGTGCAAGTTCCTGATCGATGAGCTGGGTTTTGACGGTGCCATCGATTACAAGAACGAAGACGTGATCGCCGGCCTCAAGCGTGAATGCCCGAAAGGCGTCGACGTGTATTTCGATAACGTCGGCGGCGATATTCTCGACGCCGTGCTGAGCCGCCTGAACATGAAGGCACGGGTGGTGATTTGCGGTGCCATCAGCCAGTACAACAACAAGGAAGCGGTCAAAGGCCCGGCCAACTACCTGGCCTTGCTGGTCAACCGCGCGCGGATGGAAGGCTTCGTGGTGATGGATTACGCCGCACAGTTCGCCGCTGCCGGGCAGGAAATGGCCGGCTGGATGGCCAAGGGGCAGCTCAAGAGCAAGGAAGACATCGTCGAGGGACTGGAAACATTCCCGGAGACGCTGATGAAGTTGTTCAGCGGCGAGAATTTCGGGAAGTTGGTGTTGAAGGTATAAAAGCTTCGCGGGCAAGTCGGATCGCCGCACCGCTCGCTCCTACAGGAGCGAGGCTTGCCCGCGAATCGCCGCTTAAGCGATTTCTGCGACGACCGCCGCCAACGCCTTGGCCGGATCCGCCGCCTGGCTGATCGGACGGCCGATCACCAGGTAATCGGAACCGGCATCCAGCGCCTGACGCGGCGTCAGGATGCGGCGCTGATCGTCCAGGGCACTGCCCGCCGGACGAATCCCCGGCGTCACCAGTTGCAACGACGGGTGGGCGGCTTTCAAGGCCTGGGCTTCCTGGGCCGAGCAGACCAGACCGTCCATCCCGGCCTTTTCCGCCAGCGCGGCCAGGCGCAGCACCTGCTCCTGCGGCTCGATGTCCAGGCCAATACCCGCCAGATCCTCACGCTCCATGCTGGTCAGCACGGTCACGCCGATCAACAGCGGTTTCGGGCCGCTGCGCTGATCGAGCACTTCGCGGCAGGCGGCCATCATGCGCAGGCCGCCGGAGCAGTGCACATTGACCATCCATACGCCCATTTCCGCAGCCGCCTTGACGGCCATGGCGGTGGTATTCGGAATGTCGTGGAACTTGAGGTCCAGGAACACTTCGAAACCCTTGTCGCGCAAGGTGCCGACGATTTCCGAAGCGCAACTGGTAAACAGTTCTTTACCGACTTTGACCCGGCACAGTTTCGGGTCCAGTTGATCGGCCAGCTTCAGTGCGGCGTCACGGGTGGGGAAATCCAGGGCGACGATGATAGGCGTCTGGCAGGCGGACATGAGTGGGCTCTCAGGCAAGTCGAAATCGGCGCGCATTGTAGCGGAACCAGCGCCGCTGCGGGACCCGATGATCGGTAATTCGTCGTCGCGGCTCAGGCAAGACTAGCTGCTGCGGCAATTGTGTCGACCCCGATACACACACGACACGCCCACAACACCCTTCAACGCTACCCTCGTCAGCCGCAACAAGCCCTACAGCACTTCCCGCCTCACGGCCGGACGCCTATGCTGAAGCCACAACCTCGCAGCCTATCTTTGTGGTTGGCAGCCTACCTGGCAGATGAACGCACGCATGCACAATTCCCCAGCACCTCTGAACGACGATCAAAAAGCGCCGGCCGATGACAAACGCTGGAGCATTCGCGCCCTGATCGTCGACGATGACGTTCCGATCCGCGAACTGATGATCGACTACCTGGCCCGTTTCAATATCCACGCCAGCGGCGTCTCTGATGGCGCCGCCATGCGTCAGGCGCTGCAAGCCGAGCATTTCGATGTGGTGGTGCTCGATCTGATGCTGCCGGGTGAAGATGGTTTGTCGCTGTGCCGCTGGCTGCGCGCCGAATCGGACATCCCGATTCTGATGCTCACCGCCCGCWGCGAACCCACCGACCGGATCATCGGCCTGGAGCTGGGCGCCGACGACTACATGGCCAAGCCGTTCGAGCCGCGGGAACTGGTTGCGCGGATTCAGACCATTCTGCGTCGGGTGCGCGACGACCGTACTGAACAGCGTGCGAATATTCGCTTCGACAACTGGCGATTGAACAGCGTGTTGCGCCAGTTGATCGCCGCCGATGGCCTGGTGGTGCCGCTGTCCAACGCCGAATTCCGTTTGCTTTGGGTGTTCATCGAACGGCCGCGCCGGGTGCTCAGCCGCGAACAACTGCTGGACGCGGCGCGCGGTCGCTCGATCGAAGCGTTTGATCGCAGCATCGATCTGTTGGTGTCGCGCCTGCGCCAGAAACTGGGCGACGACCCGAAAGCCCCGCAGTTGATCAAGACCGTTCGCGGTGAGGGTTATCTGTTCGACGCACGAGACATCAGCTGATGCGTGCGCGCTTCGATACGCTGTTCGGCCGCCTGTTCGGCGTGCTGTTGGTGGCGATCGTACTGGCGCACTTGTTAGCTTTTTTATGGTTCAAACATTACGGGCCGCCCCCGCCTCCCCCACCGCCACCGGGTTTTTCCGAGCGCTTCGACGGCCCTCCCCCACCAATGGACCCGCGTTTCGGCAATCGACCACCGCGGCCATGGTTCGGCGGGCCGCTGGTGCCACTGACCTTTCAGTTTGTCTCGCTGATCATCGCCGCCTGGTACGGCGCCAAGCTATTGACCCGCCCGATTCAGCGCCTGAGCGACGCCGCCGAGCGCCTGAGTGAAAATCTCGACAGTCCGCCGCTGGATGAGTCCGGCCCACGGGAGGCGCGGCAAGCGGCGCACACTTTCAACCTGATGCAGAAACGCATTCTTGAACAAATGCAGCAACGTTCGCGCATGCTCGGCGCGGTGTCCCATGACCTGCGCACACCGCTGTCGCGACTCAAGCTGCGGCTGGAACAGATCGACGATGAGAAGCTGCAAGGCCAGATGCGTCAGGACCTGGACGACATGATCGGCATGCTCGATTCCACCCTCACCTACCTGCACGAGCAGCGCACCAGCGAGGCGCCACAATGGATGGACGTGCAAGCGCTGGTGGAGTCCCTGAGTGAAAACGCCCAGGACCAGGGCGCCGACGTCCAGGCCCGCGGCCATTGTGCCCCGCTGCAGGTTCAACCGATGGCTTTGCGCTCGTGCATCAACAACCTGCTGGACAACGCCTTGCGTTATGCCGGGGACGCGCTGATCACGCTTGAGGACAGTCGCGAACAACTGGTAATCCGGGTCATTGACCATGGCCCGGGTATCGCGGCGGAAAAACGTGAAGCGGTGTTTGAACCGTTCTTTCGCCTGGAAGGTTCGCGTAATCGCAACTCCGGCGGCGTCGGCCTGGGCATGACCATCGCCCGGGAAGCCGCGGAGCGTTTGGGCGGGCAGTTGAGCCTGGAAGAAACGCCCGGCGATGGTCTGACCGCCGTCATCCACCTGCCCCGCGTCTAAGCCCGCATCCACAGGATCCGGGTCTGACTGGATAAGTTGTGTGTACCCATCGGTACAAATCCCACATACCCACGACAACTTGCCCCTTGAGGCTGCATAAGCCGGTGCACCCACCGGT
>NZ_JBFTMK010000255.1:0-6841 GCF_056396965.1 Pseudomonas sp. 05N434 | reverse complement strand
CCCACAGTTGTGGGAAGGTTGGCCAGTTGGCGTACTTTGGCAGGTTGGCGCGGATTTCCGGGTTCTGCAGGATATCCACATAGRCAAACTTTTCACCACAGGCCATCACAGCCTGGGCGGCTTTCGCGGAGAACCCACACTGCGGGGCATTCGGCGAGCCTTTCATGTAAAGCAGAATGGTGTTGTTGGCAATCTGCTCTTTAATCGTTTCGATGATATCCATGGAGCACCTCGGCTGAACTTTCCGACTCAGTGGTCGGCACGGTGGCGCATTGTAACGGAAACCCGAGCGCCATGCTCGGCCTCCCCGACAGACATGTTCACGCCGCCGCCACGGTCACCGGCACGCCGTTCAATGCCGCATTGCCCGACAACTCATCGAGCTGACATTCGTCAGTCAGGTCATTGGCGCTGGAACCTGGCTGGCCACTGGCAATCGTCATCTGCACGCCCGGTCGCGCATGACCCCAACCGTGGGGCAGGCTGACCACTCCTTTCATCATATCGAGGCTGGCGACCACTTCAACCTCGATCACGCCGACCCGTGAACTGACGCGCACCCGCTGCCCATCGCTGAGCCCGCGGCTGGCCAGGTCGTCCGGGTGCATCAGCAGTTGATGGCGCGGCTTGCCCTTCACCAGGCGGTGAGAGTTGTGCATCCATGAGTTGTTGCTGCGCACATGGCGGCGACCGATCATCAGTAACTCATCGGCGGCTGGTGCTTGCAACGCCGCAAAGCGCGCCAGATCGGCGAGGATCTCCACAGGCGCCGCCTGGACGCGCTGATTGGCCGTCTTCAGACGAGGCGTCAAATTGGGCTTGAGCGCGCCGAGATCGATACCGTGAGGGTGATCGAACAAGGTCGCCAGCGACAGTTTGTGCCCTGAAGCATCGCCATACAGGCCCATCCGCAGCCCCCGGTCAATCATCTGCGCCGGCGCAATGGTCGGTTTCAGCTCCTTGCCGGTCTTCGCCGCAAAGGCCTTGGCCAGCCCCACGAAGATCTCCCAATCATGCAGCGCGCCTTGCGGCTTGGCGAGAATCGCCCGGTTGAAACGGGTGACGTTGCGCACCGCGAACATATTGAAGGTGGTGTCGTAATGATCGTTTTCCAGCGCCGAAGTCGACGGCAGGATCAGGTCGGCATAACGCGTGGTTTCATTGATGTACAGGTCGACGCTGACCATGAACTCCAGTCCGTCCAGCGCCTGCTCCAGCTGTCGGCCATTGGGCGTGGACAACACCGGATTACCCGCCACGGTGATCAGCGCACGGACCTGCCCTTCCCCTTCGGTGAGCATCTCTTCGGCCAGCGCCGACACCGGCAACTCGCCACCGTATTCAGGACGCCCGGACACGCGGCTTTGCCACAGGTTGAAATGGCCGCCCGATGTGGACGCCACCAGGTCCACCGCCGGCTCGGTGCACAACGCACCGCCGACACGATCAAGGTTGCCGGTCACCAGATTGATCAATTGCACCAGCCAATGGCACAAGGTGCCGAAGGCCTGGGTCGAGACGCCCATGCGGCCATAGCAGACCGCCGTCGGGGCTGCCGCGAAGTCCCGCGCCAGTTGACGGATCTGTTCGGCGGGGACTGCGCACAGCGGGCTCATGGCCTCGGCAGTGAAACCTGCGATCGCCTTACGCACTTCATCCAGCCCATCGACCGGCAAATGACTGTCGCGGGTCAGGCCTTCAGCGAATAACGTATTGAGCAGCCCGAACAACAGCGCCGCATCGCCGCCGGGGCGCACGAACAGATGCTGGTCGGCAATCGCCGCCGTTTCGCTGCGACGCGGATCGACCACCACCACTTTGCCACCCCGGGCCTGAATCGCCTTGAGGCGCTTCTCCACATCCGGCACGGTCATGATGCTGCCGTTGGAGGCCAGCGGATTACCGCCCAGGATCAACATGAAATCCGTGTGATCGATGTCCGGGATCGGCAACAGCAAGCCGTGGCCATACATCAAATGACTGGTCAGGTGATGGGGCAACTGATCGACCGACGTCGCGGAAAACCGGTTACGGGTTTTCAACAGGCCGAGGAAGTAATTGCTGTGGGTCATCAACCCGTAGTTGTGCACGCTGGGGTTGCCCTGATAGACCGCCACCGCGTTCTGCCCGTGACGCTCCTGAATCGCCGCCAGGCGTTCGGCTACAAGGCTGAATGCATCTTCCCACTCGATAGGCTGCCACTCGCTACCCACTCGCTGCATCGGCTGACGCAGGCGATCCGGGTCGTTCTGAATGTCTTGCAGGGCCACCGCCTTGGGGCAGATATGCCCACGGCTGAAGCTGTCCTGAGGGTCGCCCTTGATCGAGGTGATCTGCACGCCGCTGCCTTCGACCTCGGTGGTTTCGATGGTCAGGCCGCAGATGGCTTCACACAGGTGGCACGCACGGTGATGGAGAGTCTTGGTCATGGCCAGTCTCTGTTTTGTTCTGGGCGGGCAATGTCGGCCGCGGGAACAAAACTATGGCGCGTGACTTGCCACCGCGCCAGCGACGTTCGTCTTGTGAATCGACGACCATCAGGCCGGCCGATGGCAGCAAGGAGATCAGTTCGGCGGCAGACTCGGCGGCGCCTGCAGCTGGATTTCCTCGATGGTTTCGATCTGCTCGTGGGCGACGTGCACGCCGGTGAGCTCGCCGATCAGCCGCCAATGCTCGTCGAGCCCGGCACTGATGGTGGCCATGCGGTCGATCATGCGCCGGCCAGCCGCCTTGGTGACTTCGTCTTCACTGCGTAACAACTCGAAAGACATCGAGGTCATGGAAGCAGTGAGGTGGGTCAGAGAGCGAGCCGTAAGGCCGAGTAGCTCCATCAATAACTGTTCTTTCGATTCCATTCCTGAGGCTTCCTGCGTCGCTCGTGCTTTAGTTATAACCCAGCACTTTGCATTAGCAAATGTTTCAGACCAGACACATTGCCCGCCAAAGGCTCGAATGACAGGTCAAAAACCGACTGCCAATCTGTCGCCCGCGCCCTGTCTGATTGCCAAGCCCCGCGAGCCCAGTGTACAAATGCTCAGCTGCTGTCAGGAAACAGGCTTCAAAAGCGCTACCTCAGTCACCCCGTAGCCTCTCTGAAATCCTCTAAACACCGTAGCCTATTGGAAAAACGCGACATTTAATGTCAATATCGCGCCTTCCCCTATTTCGTCGCCCCGTGCGGCTTACGCCGCAGGTCTCGCCCGTTTTTCAGTTAAACAAGGCTTTGAGTATCTGCGGTCTGTTGCAAAAAGGTAGTCAATGATGAGCGCAAGGCACTTTCTCTCCCTGATGGATTGCACGCCCGAAGAGCTGGTCAGCGTGATCCGTCGAGGCGTTGAGCTCAAGGACCTGCGTAACCGCGGCGTACTGTTCGAGCCTTTGAAAAACCGCGTCCTGGGGATGATTTTCGAGAAGTCCTCGACCCGTACCCGTATTTCGTTCGAAGCCGGCATGATCCAGCTCGGTGGCCAGGCGATCTTCCTGTCGCCGCGCGACACTCAGCTGGGCCGTGGCGAACCGATCGGCGACGCCGCCATTGTGATGTCGAGCATGCTCGATGCAGTGATGATCCGTACGTTTTCGCACAGCACCCTGACCGAATTCGCCGCCAATTCGCGAGTCCCGCTGATCAACGGCCTGTCCGATGACCTGCACCCGTGCCAGTTGCTGGCCGACATGCAAACCTTCCTCGAACATCGCGGTTCGATCCAAGGCAAGACCGTGGCCTGGATCGGCGACGGCAACAACATGTGCAACAGCTATATAGAAGCGGCGATCCAGTTCGACTTCCAGTTGCGCATCGCCTGCCCGGAGGGTTACGAACCCAACCCTGAATTCGTGGCCAAGGCCGGCGATCGGGTAAGCATCGTCCGCGATCCTCGGGAAGCCGTGCGCGGCGCGCATCTGGTGAGCACCGACGTCTGGACCTCCATGGGCCAGGAAGAGGAAACCGCCAAGCGCCTGAAGCTGTTCGCACCGTTCCAGGTCAACCGGGCGCTGCTCGACCTGGCCGCACCGGACGTGCTGTTCATGCATTGCCTGCCGGCCCACCGTGGCGAGGAAATCAGC
Organism: Pseudomonas sp. 05N434; assembly: GCF_056396965.1. Classification (NCBI taxonomy): domain Bacteria; kingdom Pseudomonadati; phylum Pseudomonadota; class Gammaproteobacteria; order Pseudomonadales; family Pseudomonadaceae; genus Pseudomonas; species Pseudomonas sp. 05N434. The sequence continues at coordinate 2,773 of NZ_JBFTMK010000255.1, read as the reverse complement.
CTCGACCTGCTCGACGACCCGCGTTCGGTGGCATGGGATCAAGCCGAAAACCGTCTGCATGCACAAAAGGCCCTGCTCGAGTTTCTCGTCCCACCTTCGTACCATCACGCATGAGCCAGCCATTACTGCTGAACCTGCGCAATCTGGCCTGTGGTTATCAAAACCAGCGGGTTGTGCAGAACCTCAACCTGCATTTGAATGCCGGCGATATCGGTTGCCTGCTGGGCTCTTCGGGCTGCGGCAAAACCACCACCCTGCGGGCCATTGCCGGTTTCGAACCGGTGCACGAGGGTGAGATCCAGTTGGCGGGCGAGACCATCTCCAGCGCCGGCTTCACCCTCGCCCCGGAGAAACGCCGGATCGGCATGGTGTTCCAGGATTACGCGCTGTTTCCGCATTTGAGCGTGGCCGAGAACATCGCCTTCGGGATCCGCAGGCATCCGCAAAAGGATCGTGTCACCGAAGAACTGCTCGAACTGGTCAACCTGAAAAACCTCGGCAAGCGCTTTCCCCATGAACTGTCCGGTGGCCAGCAGCAGCGGGTTGCACTGGCCCGCGCCCTGGCGCCGGAACCGCAACTGTTGTTGCTCGACGAACCGTTCTCCAACCTCGATGGTGAGTTGCGACGCAAGCTCAGCCATGAAGTACGCGACATCCTCAAGGCTCGCGGCACCAGTGCGATTCTGGTGACCCACGACCAGGAAGAAGCTTTCGCGGTCAGCGACCATGTCGGCGTTTTCAAGGAAGGTCGCCTTGAACAATGGGATACCCCCTACAACCTCTATCACGAACCGCTGACACCGTATGTGGCCAGCTTCATTGGCCAGGGTTACTTCATTCGCGGTCAGTTGAGCAGCCCGGAGTCGGTGCAGACCGAATTGGGTGAATTGCGCGGCAACCGTGCCTACACCTGGCCGATCGGTGGCGCCGTGGACGTATTGCTGCGTCCGGACGACATCGTCTATGCACCGTCCAGCCCACTGAGGGCGCAGATTGTCGGCAAGAGCTTCCAGGGTGCCTCAACGCTGTACCGCTTGCAGTTGCCTACGGGCGCACAGCTGGAGTCGATTTTCCCAAGTCATGCCGATCATCTGGTCGGTGCTGAAGTCGGCATTCGGGTAGCGGCGGAACACCTGGTACTGTTCCAGGCCTCCGGCAGTACAGCGGCGCAGATTCCGACGATCGAGTCCGGGGTTCGGCGCTACGGCGCCGCCAGCTGAACAACGCGGACATAGGTGGGAGCTCGCTCCCATCTATTGGATTTTCGTTTAACCCAGCATTAGCGTTCCGCTCGCGACCAGCGTCGCATTCCCGCCAATACTCACCCGATCCCCTTCCAGCTGACAAAWCAACTCCCCACCCCGCGCCGAGCACTGATAAGCCGTCAGACTCGACTTGCTCAAGCGTTTCGACCAGTACGGAATCAGGCTGCAATGGGTTGAACCGGTCACCGGGTCTTCGTTGATGCCGATCGCCGGGGCAAAGTAGCGCGACACAAAGTCATGCTTGCTGCCTTTGGCTGTCACGATGGCGCCCGGCCATGGCAATTTCGCCAGGGCAATCATGTCTGGCTGACAATCGAGCACCGCCTGCTCGGACTCCAGCACCACGAACAATTCGTTCGAGCCCAGCACATCGACCGCCTCGACGCCCAAGGCGCGCTCGACATCCAGGGTCACGCCCACTTCCGACGGCACGACTGCCGGGAAATCCAGCCACAAGCGCCCACCCTCTCGGGTGACACTCAACGGGCCGGACTTGCAGATGAAGTCCAGTCGCTCGACCGGTTCTTTATAGAGTTCAAACAGTACGTAGGCACTGGCCAGGGTCGCATGACCGCATAACGGGACTTCGGTGGTCGGAGTAAACCAGCGAATGCGCCAGACAGCACCCTCACGCACCAGGAACGCGGTTTCGGCGAGGTTATGTTCGGCGGCGATTTTTTGCATCAACTCATCGTCAAGCCAGGCATCGAGCCGGTACACCATCGCCGGGTTACCACTGAACGGCCGATCACTGAACGCATCGATCTGATGAAACTCAAGCTGCATGGCACTTCTCCCTTTCTTCAGGTCGCCGAGCATGAAGCCCGGCATAGCCCTTCACCAGTGACAGAACGAACCAATTTCCACCATACAGCGCCGGGTTGTTAGCCCAAGACCTTCTGCTCAGGCTCGACCGATATCGGCGAACTTCGCCTGGGTGTGTTCGGCCAACACGGCAGGCGCCAGTTCGACTTCCAGACCGCGCCGCCCGGCGCTGACGAAGATACTGGAAAACGGCTGGGCCGAATGATCGATAAACGTGCGCAGGCGCTTCTTCTGCCCGAGCGGGCTGATACCGCCCAACAGATACCCCGTCGAACGCTGCGCAGCGGCTGGATCGGCCATTTCGACTTTTTTCACGCCTGCGGCCTGTGCCAGCGCCTTCAAGTCCAGACTTCCGACGACCGGCACCACCGCCACCAATAACTCCCCCTTCTCGCTGGCCGCCAGCAATGTCTTGAACACCTGCGCGGGGTCCAGGCCCAGTTTTTCCGCGGCCTCCAGACCATAGGACGCTGCCTTCGGATCATGTTCGTAACTGTGCACACGATGTTCGGCACGAACTTTTTTCAACAAATCCAATGCGGGGGTCATGACAGCTCCAGACTTGGCGGCAGAAGAAAAATACTGCGCAGGATTCTAGGTCATTGATCGATAAAAGGCTCTATTGCGCTGCTATTTCCAGAGCCTGGCCGGGCTTTCGGTCGTTCGTCCACACGCTTCTCGCC
>NZ_JBFTMK010000254.1:0-6874 GCF_056396965.1 Pseudomonas sp. 05N434 | reverse complement strand
GGGCACCCACTCGCCGGCCTTGCGCGAATAATCGCGATACAGCATCGACGCCACCGCATCGACCCGCAGGCCATCGACGTGGAAATGCTTGAGCCAGTGCAGCGCCGACGCCAACATGTAGCCGTGTACCTCGGTGCGGCCCAGGTTGTAGATCAGCGTGTCCCAGTCCTGGTGAAAACCCTCCATGGGGTTGCCGTATTCGTACAACGCCGTGCCGTCGAATTGCGCCAGGCCATGGGTGTCGGTGGGGAAATGCGCCGGCACCCAATCGAGGATCACGCCGATTTCGGCCTGGTGGCAGGCGTTGATGAAAGCAGCGAAGTCATCCGGCGAGCCGTAACGGGCGCTCGGGGCGAATTGCGACAGCAGTTGATAACCCCAGGAGCCACCGAACGGATGTTCCATGATCGGCATCAGTTCGATGTGGGTGAAACCCAGCTCTTTGACGTACGGAATCAGCCGCTCGGCCAGTTCAGGCCAGGTGTACTGACGGGCGACTTCGCCCAGGTCATCCAGCTCGCATTGCCAGGAACCGGCGTGCAACTCGTAGATCGACAGCGGTGCGCTGGTTCGCTGACGCTCGCTGCGGGACAGCATCCAGTCCTGGTCCTGCCAGTCGACTTTCAGCGGCGAGGCGACTTTTGATGCGGTATCCGGCGGCAGCGCGGTGGCCAGGGCCACCGGGTCGGCCTTGAGCGGCAGAATGCCGTGGGCGCCGAGGATTTCGTATTTGTAGGCCTCCCCCGCTTGCAGGCGCGGGATGAACAACTCCCAGACCCCAGTGGGATGGCGCAGGCGCATCGGATGCCGACGACCGTCCCAGACGTTAAAATCGCCGACCACCGAGACCCTTCTGGCGTTCGGCGCCCACACGGCGAAGCGCACACCCTCCACGCCATCGACTGTCTTCAGTTGCGCACCGAGGCAACTGCTCAGATCCCGGTGATTGCCCTCGGCGAACAGGTACAAGTCCATCTCGCCAAGTAACGGGCCAAAGCTGTAAGGGTCTTCGGCGAGTTGCTCACCGCCGGCCCAACGGGTTCGCAGCAGATAAGGCTGTGCCCGCTCGAAGTGCCCGACGAACAACCCCGGCGTCTGGGTCGCCTCAAGGCTGCCGAGTTCTTCTCCGGAGGCCTTGTCCACCACTTGCACACTCAAGGCATCCGGCAGATACGCCCGAATGAATTGCCCGCCAGCGCCATCGCTGTGCGGGCCGAGAATTGCGAAGGGATCCTGATGTTCGGCGCGTACCAATGCGTCGATATCCCGCGCCTTGGGCAGCAGCGCCTCTTTAACGTGCCCCTGTTCCTTGTTCGAGAAACTCATGACTACTCTCCACCAAGATCGGAAAAGGGTTTAAGCCCACTCAATAATCCATATAAACCGTGCAACGGCACCGGTAGCCAAGTGGGGCGGTTTTCAGCCTCATAGGCCACTTCGTAAGCCGCCTTCTCCAGACCGAACAACGCCAGCGCAGCATCCTCGCCTTCAGGATCTTGCCATGCATGAGCAAGACTAGCTGCCGCCAGCCGATAAGCGTCGACAAATGATTGTCGCGCCTCTTTCAAATAGCGATCGGCGACCCGTTGACGCGCCGCCTGGGCATCCGCCGTGTTGTCGACGTTGTGTACATTTATCGCCATCGCCGCGGCGTAATCGAAGGAGCGCAACACGCCGCTGACGTCTTTATAGGGGCTGTGTTTACCGCGGCGCTCACACAGCGGCCGCGCGGGTTCACCCTCAAAATCGATCAGATAAGCATCACCCTTGATCACCAGCACTTGCCCCAGGTGCAAGTCGCCATGGACGCGGATACGCAAGCCGCCAGCGGCCTTTTTGCCCAGCTCCTGGATATGTCCGAGGATGGCTTTCTTGTTGTCCAGCAAGCGGCTGACCAATGTCTGGTCCGCCACGCTCAGTTCGGTTTGATGTTGCTTGAGCAGCTTCAGTGCATGCTCCAGCTGCGCCGCCACGTCCTTGGCCGAGGCCAGGGCATCTTTCTGACTCATGATGTGTGGGGCAAAGTCCGGGTTGGCGCTCGGGGTCGCCAGTACCTGATGCATCTCCCCCAGGCGCTGGCCGAGCATGCCGGCAAAATCCTTCAGCTCGCCGAGGGCGTTGTAGTGCTGTTCCTGCTCGGACACGGCATCGGCGAGCTCGTCACGAAGCGCCCGTTCGAGGTTGTTCTGGGTCCATTCCCACGCGTCGCCCTGATTGCTCAAGTAACCTTGGGCGATCATCAACAGCGTGTCCTCGCCCGCCGCATCGCGACGAATCACCGCTCCCAACAGCGGCGAAATATTTTTGAAACCGGCATGGGTCAGGTACGCGCTCATTTCCAGTTCCGGGTGCACCCCTGACGCGACCTTGCGGATTAGCTTCAGCACCAGGCTGGTGCCGATCACCACCGAACTGTTGGATTGCTCGGCAGACAGGTAACGCACCTGCGACTCGGCACTCAGCCCCAGTTTGGCCAATTCATCAGTAGGCTCGAAACGGATCTCGCCACCGTCCGAGGGCAACACCGTACTGGCCTGCATGCCCTGCAACACTGCATGAACAAAGCTGTCGAGGCTGAAGGCGTCGGTGATCAGGCCGACCTGACGACCGCGACGGACCCTGGCCAGCGCCAATTGCTGCGGCAACGCGGCGCCGACCTGTTCCTCGGAAATAAAGCCGAATGGCAATTGATAGCGGCTGGTCTGGCCAGCGCTGGTGACGTCGATTTCACTCAACAGCACCGGATGCTGCGGGTCGCCGAAGCGCACGCCGTAAGCGAGGTTGACGCTGTCGATGGTGCCGTCCTTGCCGGCGAACCAGCGGCGATTCTGCAACCAGCTCGGCAAAATGCCCTGCTCCAGTGACYGCCGAGACGGCGCTTCGAGCAGCTCTTCCATGCGCTGCTTCAGCACCAGCGTGGTGAAGTCCGGCAGGCTTTGCGCCGGCTCCACGTGCCAGCTCGGCATCTGGTTCTCCGCTGCCAGGCCGAACCAATAGAAGCCGTAAGGCGCCAGCGTCAGCAGGAAATTCAACTGGCCGATCGGCGGGAACGCATTGCCGCCGAGCATCTCCACCGGGACCATGCCGACATACGCCGACAGATCCAGCTCCGCCGCTTGCGCGCTGCGGGACACGTTGGCCACGCACAGAATGATCTCGTGCTTGCCGTCCGCGCCGGTGAATTCACGGGTGTAAGCCAGGATCCGGCGATTGCTCGGCGACAGCATCTTCAGCGTGCCGCGACCGAAGGCCTTGGACTGCTTGCGTATCGCGAGCATGCGCCGGGTCCAGTTCAACAATGAATGAGGGTCGCCGGCCTGGGTTTCGACGTTGACCGACAGATAGCCATACTGCGGGTCCATGATCGGCGGCAACACCAGACTGGCCGGGTCGGCGCGGGAGAAGCCGCCGTTACGGTCGATCGACCACTGCATCGGCGTGCGCACACCGTCGCGGTCGCCGAGGTAAATGTTGTCACCCATGCCGATTTCATCGCCGTAATACAGGGTCGGCGTGCCGGGCATCGACAGCAACAGACTGTTGAGCAACTCCACGCGACGACGATCGCGTTCCATCAACGGCGCCAGACGCCGGCGAATCCCCAGGTTGATCCGCGCCCGACGGTCGGCCGCGTAGTAATTCCACAGGTAATCGCGCTCCTTGTCGGTGACCATTTCCAGGGTCAATTCATCGTGGTTGCGCAGGAAAATCGCCCACTGGCAGTTGGCAGGGATTTCCGGAGTCTGGCGCAGAATGTCGGTAATCGGGAAACGATCTTCCTGGGCCAGCGCCATGTACATGCGCGGCATCAGCGGGAAGTGAAACGCCATGTGGCATTCGTCGCCGTTCTGGCCTTTGGCGTCGGTGTTACCAAAATACAGCTGAGTGTCTTCCGGCCACTGATTGGCCTCGGCCAGCAGCATGCGATCGGGGTAATTGGCGTCGATCTCGGCGCGGATCTGCTTGAGGACGTCGTGGGTCTCGGGGAGGTTTTCGTTGTTGGTGCCGTCGCGCTCGATCAGGTACGGGATCGCGTCCAGCCGCAGGCCGTCGATGCCCATGTCGAGCCAGTAGCGCATCACCGACAGCACCGCTTTCATCACTTGCGGGTTGTCGAAATTCAGGTCCGGCTGGTGGGAATAGAAGCGGTGCCAGAAGTACTGACCGGCCACCGGGTCCCAGGTCCAGTTGGACTTCTCGGTGTCGAGAAAGATGATGCGGGTGCCGTCGTATTTCTGATCGTTATCGGACCAGACATAGAAGTCGCGGGCCGCCGAGCCGGGCTTGGCCTTGCGCGCGCGCTGGAACCAGGCGTGCTGGTCCGAGGTGTGGTTGATGACCAGTTCGGTGATCACCCGCAGACCGCGTTTATGGGCTTCGGAAATGAAGCGTTTGGCATCGGCCAGGGTGCCGTAGTCGGGGTGCACGCCACGGTACTCGGCGATGTCGTAGCCATCGTCGCGTCGTGGCGAGGGGTAGAACGGCAACAGCCAGATGGTGTTGACGCCCAGATCGGCAATGTAATCGAGCTTGGCGATAAGGCCGGGAAAGTCGCCGATCCCGTCATTGTTGGAGTCGAAAAAAGACTTAACGTGAACCTGGTAGATCACCGCATCCTTGTACCAGAGCGGGTCTTTGATGAAGGTGGCTGACCTGGGTTTCTTCGCCATTTGTAACTCCTGTTTAATTCGAATAAAACCGCCGGACCTGTGGCGAGGGAGCTTGCTCCCGCTCGGCTGCGAAGCAGTCGTAAAACCTGCAAATGAGGTGTGACTGACATATTGTCTGGGGCCGCTGCGCGACCCAGCGGGAGCAAGCTCCCTCGCCACAAAAGCCCCCTCGCCACAGTCAAGAAGCGGTGATCCGCCAAATCCCGAACGGCAGATGCCACGGTTCGATCCGCATGAACTGGTACTTGCCGTGCCAGGTCCAGCGGTGACCGTTCATCAAGTCTTCGCCTTGGGTGCTGGCATCGTCGGGCAGGCCCATTTCCCACAGCGGCAATTCAAAATTCGCTTCCTGGGCGTTATTCGGATCGAGGCTGACGGCCACCAGAATGAAATTGCCGCCATCCTCACTGCGCTTGCCGAAATACAGAATGTTGTCGTTCCAGGCGTTGTAGACCTTCAGGCCCAGATGCGTGTGCAGCGCCGGGTTCTGCCGGCGGATGCGGTTGAGCTGGGCGATTTCGGCAATGATGTTGCCCGGCGCGTTGAAGTCCCGCGGGCGGATCTCGTACTTCTCGGAATTGAGGTACTCCTCCTTGCCCGGCACCGGCGCCGCTTCACACAGCTCGAAGCCCGAATACATGCCCCATAACCCGGAACCCATGGTCGCAAGCGCCGCGCGAATCAGAAAACCGGGGCGCCCGGAGTCATGCAGGAATGCCGGGTTGATGTCCGGCGTATTGACGAAAAAATTCGGCCGGTAGCATTCACGCCATGGCGACTCGTTGAGTTCGGTGAAATAAGTCGCCAGTTCGGTCTTGGTGTTGCGCCAGGTGAAATAGGTGTAGCTCTGGGAGTAACCGACCTTGCCCAGGCGCGCCATCATCGCCGGCGTGGTAAAGGCTTCCGCCAGAAAAATCACCTCGGGGTACAGCGCCCGCACATCGGCGATCAACCACTGCCAGAACGGCAACGGTTTGGTGTGGGGGTTATCAACGCGAAACAGCTTCACGCCCTCTTCGACCCATCCCACCACGATGTCCCGCAATTCAACCCACAGGCTGGGAATCGCATCCACGGCATAGAAATCGACGTTGACGATGTCCTGATATTTCTTCGGCGGGTTCTCGGCGTATTTGATCGTGCCGTCCGGGCGCCAGTTGAACCAGCCCGGATGCTCTTTGAGCCAAGGGTGATCCTGGGAACACTGAATCGCAAAGTCGAGGGCCACTTCCAGCCCATGTTCGGCGGCCGCCGCGACGAGCCGGCGAAAGTCTTCGCGGCTGCCCAGTTCCGAGTGAATCGCCTCATGCCCGCCTTCTTCGCTGCCGATGGCGTAAGGACTGCCCGGGTCGTCGGGGCCGGCGGTCAACGAGTTGTTCGGGCCTTTGCGATAGCTGCGGCCGATCGGGTGGATCGGCGTGAAGTACAGCACGTCGAAGCCCATGTCCTGAATCATCGCTAGCCGCGTATGCACGTCATTAAAGGTGCCATGACGGGCCGGATCATCCGTGATCGAGCGTGGGAACAATTCATACCAACTGGCGAACTGCGCCAACTCCCGCTCCACGTCCACCGGAAATTCAGGACTCAGGCTCACGAAGGGACGATGATCGGCCTGGGCCATCAAGTCCGCGCTGCGTTGGTGCAGAAACAAGGCAACCTGCTCGGTTTCGAGCAGACCGGACAACTCATGGTGCAACGCCGCCAGCTGCTCGCTGAGGAGGCCTTCACTGCGTTCCGCTGCCTGCTTGACGTGCAGGCGCCCTTCCTGCAATTCCAGGCTGACCGACATGCAGGCCCCGTGCTTCTTTTTCAGCTCATAACAAAAACTGGCGTACTGATCGATCCAGGCTTCGATACAGAACGCATAGCGGCCCTGCTTCTTGACACGGAACTGGCCCTGCCAGCCGTTATTGCCCAACTCGACCATCACCTCGCTTTGCCAGGTGTCGTCGCCTTCGGCACGCCAACGGATGCGCACGRCCAGTTTGTCATGACCGTCGGCAAACACTTTGCTGGTCACCACCACGTCCTGATCGACCACGGCTTTAACGGCAAATTGCCCGCCATCGAGGGTCGGCATGGTGTTTTCGATCACGATACGCGGCAGCAGCAACGCCTGGGACAGCGGTATATGCGGGTTGTAGCTTAGTTCTGTGGGTTTTTCAGCGGTCATCGAGCATCTCTCCTTACGCCCCAAGGAC
>NZ_JBFTMK010000253.1:0-6893 GCF_056396965.1 Pseudomonas sp. 05N434 | reverse complement strand
GAACAACGTGTCGCCCACCATAATCACATCGCCGTCGATCAAATAAGCCATATCTGCCGGAGTATGCCCTGGCACATGCAGGGCCGTGGCCTTGAGGTTGCCGATGCGGAATGACTCGTCTGGCGCGAACAGGTGATCGAACTGCGAACCGTCGGTCCTGAATCCTGGTTCAAGATTGAACAGTGTCTTGAACACCCCCTGAACCTTGCTGATCGACTGACCGATCGCAATCTTGCCCCCCAGTTCCCGGCGCAGATAAGGCGCGGCCGACAGGTGGTCGGCGTGGGCATGGGTTTCAAGCAACCATTGCACCTGCAACTGGTGTTGGCGAACGAAGGCGATGATCCTGTCGGCCTGGACGGTCGAAGTGCGCCCGGCGGCGGCGTTGTAATCGAGCACCGGGTCGACAATCGCGCAGTGCCCGCCATCGTGCTCGTAGATTACGTAGCTGTAGGTCTTGGATGCGGGGTCGAGGAAGGCTTCAATCAAGGCGGGCATGGTGGCTGTTTCTGTTTGGACAAGCCTTGAGGGTAGTTTCATTTTCCCTGCGTTGACCAGCCCCGCATCAATTCAATTAATGAAAAAAACTGYGCGGGCTCTATCCTGTCACTCAATCGATACCGGGCGTCCCCGGCCTTTTTTCGCGGATCATGAGTGTTTTATGTTGTTGGCAAGTTTTTTTGGCCTGGTCATGGGCCTGGTGCTCGGTTTGACTGGCGCCGGTGGCGGTATTCTTGCGGTGCCGGCCCTGGTGCTCGGGCTGGGTTTGACCATGACCCAGGCGGCGCCCGTCGCCTTGTTCGCGGTGGGCAGTGCGGCGGCGATCGGTGCGGTCGACGGTCTGCGCCATGGCCTGGTGCGCTATCGCGCGGCGCTGTTGATTGCTTTGCTTGGCGCGGTGTTTTCGCCGGTGGGTATCTACTTCGCTCATCAGTTGCCGGAAAAGATCCTGAAAATCCTGTTCAGTCTGCTGATGGTCATGGTGGCCTGGCGGATGCTGCGCCCGGAAAAGCTCGACGCCGGTCCGAGCGACCACGGCCACGCCAACTGGGGCCAGAAGAACTGCATGCTCGATCAGCAGACCGGGCGTTTTTCCTGGACCGCCAAATGCACCGCGACCCTCGCCGCACTCGGCGCGGTCACTGGTGTGGTCTCGGGGTTGCTCGGGGTCGGTGGCGGTTTTCTGATAGTGCCGGCGTTCAAGCAACTGACCGATGTGCAGATGCGCGGGATCGTCGCCACGTCGTTGATGGTGATCAGCCTGATCTCGATCATCGGGGTGATTGGCGCGTTTCACGCCGGGGTGCGGATCGATGGTTTGGGCATGTCGTTCATTGTCGCCAGCATCGTCGGGATGATCATCGGCCGAAAGCTCTGCGCGCGGGTGCCGGCCCGAGGGTTGCAGATCGGCTTTGCCAGCGTCTGCGTGGTGGTAGCCGTTTACATGCTGTTTAGAGCGCTCGTCTAGYGCGCACCGGTTCCTGTGGGCGCCTGTGTGGCCCGCAGGCTTACACCCTAAGTTCCGGGCCAGGCCGACGGGCGGTCTTACGCCGAATTTGCCGCGCGCTACCGGCCAGCCCAAAGCACCTGACAACCGCCCCCAAGGCAGCGTATGACGCCGCCTGTCCGCTTTCGATAATCGCCTCCGACATCAAGTCCCCGTAGCGGAGCGCGTCATGCACAACAATAAGAATTTCAAGCATCGTTTCTTGCCGGCTTTCATCGTTAGTCTGTCATCCCTGGGCCTGAGCTCAATGGTCCAGGCCGAGATCATGCTGTACGACAAGGACCAGACCACTTTCTCCACCGATGGCTACATCAACGCCTTCTACGTCAATAGCAACGTGGACCGGGCCGGTGATCAGTACGACCGGCGCCAGGCGCGGGTGAAGATGGGTTTTTTGCCTAACTATCTGGGTTTCAACATGGGCAAACAGGTCGATGACCTCAAGCTCGGCGCCCGGGCCTCGTTCTGGGTGACCATCAACGACAGCGAAACCAACGGCACCAACACCGCCATTGACGTGCGGCAGTTCTACGGCACGGTGGCCAACCCGGAATGGGGCGAGGTGCTGATCGGCAAAGACTTCGGCCTGTTTGCCCGTTCCAACATCCTGCTCGACGAACTGCTCTCTGGTTACGGTCAGGTCAGCGATACGTTGGGCCTGGTGGACGGCGGCGGGGTGTCGTTCGGCAACATCGGCAGCGGTTATCCGTACCCGTTCCCGACCTCGCAGATTACCTATCGCACCCCGATGATGGACGGCTTGCGGGTGGCGGTGGGGATCATGGACCCGGTCGACACCAACGACAGCAGCGCAACCGGCAAGGCGTACCAGAAGAACCCGCGCACCGAGAGCGAGATCACCTATCAGTTCGACCTCGGCGGGGCGAAGATTTACAGCTGGCTCAACGGCAGCTACCAGACCTCGGACAACACCGATTCCAGCGTCGGGTCCGTCACCTCCAAAGGCGTCGGCTATGGCTTGCAGGCGAAGATGGGCGGGCTGTCGCTGACCGGCTCCGGTTTCCAGGCCAAAGGCATTAACCCGTTCTTCACCAACAATGCCGGTGAACCGACCCTGCGCAATGTCGACAGCAACGGTTACCTGTTGCAGGGCTCCTACAAACTGGGCAAGAACCGTCTGGCCTTGTCTTATGGCAAGACCAAGGACGACGGTAACGGCGTGGTCGGCAGCGGCGCCGATTATGAGACTCGCGGCGTTGCGCTGTTCCATGACGTCAACGACAACCTCAAGCTGGTGGCCGAGTACAACCAGTTCGAAATCAACGGCCACGACACCAGCGCCCAGAATGAAAACACCGATACGTTTGCGGTGGGGGCGGTGTTGACCTGGTAGGGGCTGACTAACCACTCCTTGTGGCGAGGGAGCTTGCTCCCGGTGGGTCGCGCAGCGGCCCCGATCCTGGTCGCGCATCGGCCAGTATTCGGGGGACTGCTTCGCAGTCCAGCGGGAGCAAGCTCCCTCGCCACAATTGCGCTAGTCACCCATTGATCAGACCACCATTCTCATCCCATCGAACCACCCACCCGCTACCCAAGTAGCATTCGTCGCCGCCCGCAGGCTTCGTACACTCGAGCCTCATACAGGCGAGGGGCGACGATGCAGCAGGTTCAGAGCGACGGTGTGGTCAGTGCCATGTCCCAGGCCATCGATGCCCAGCAAGCGGCGCAGGATCTGGCGCGACAACTCTTGCACCCGCATTTGGGCTTCGTGCTGTTCTTCTGTTCCGCCGAGTACGACTTGCAGGCGCTGGGGCAGGCGTTGCAGCAGAGCTTCGGCGGCATTCGGCTGGTGGGCTGCACCAGTGCCGGCGAAATCACCCCCCAAGGTTATGGCCGCAGCTGCGTGACCGCGGTGGGCTTCGATCATCGGCACTTTTCCATCTCTACCGAACTGATCGATGAGATGGAGCATTTCAGCCTGATCGATGCCCAGCAAATGGTCGAGCGCCTGGTCAGCGGTTGTCGCAGCAATACCCTGGCGCCGATCAAGGGCAACAGCTTCGCCCTGACCCTGCTCGATGGCTTGTCCAGTCGTGAAGAAATGGTGCTCGCTGCCTTGAGCGCGGCGTTGGGCGATATTCCGCATTTCGGCGGTTCGGCCGGCGACGACAATTACCTGACCCACACCCATGTGTATTTCGGCGGCGAGTTTCACAGCGGCGCGGCGGTGGTGGTGCTGGTCAATACCTGGCTGGACTTCGAAGTCTTCACCACCCACCACATCCTGCCCAGGGCCGAAAAACTGGTGGTCACCGCTGCCGACAGCACTTCGCGCCGGGTATTCGAACTCAACGCCGAACCGGCCGCCGAGGAGTACGCCCGGCATATCGGCGTGCCGGTGGCCGACCTCGATTACCGGACCTTTGCCGCACACCCGTTGGCGGTGCGGATCAACGATCAGTATTACGTGCGGGCGATCCAGCAGGTTCATCCAGACCTGAGCCTGAGTTTCTACTGTGCGGTGGAAAACGGCATCGTCCTCACCGTCATGAAACCCGGCCCCATGCTGCCGAATCTGCAAGGCTTGTTCGAGGGCTTGCGCGAGCGTCTCGGGGACTTGTTGCTGACCATCGGCTGTGACTGTTTTCTCCGGCGCCTGGAACTGGAGGACGCCGGCAGTCTCGAGCAGATCGGCGCGTTTTTGCGGGACCAGCGGGTGATGGGTTTCAACACCTACGGAGAACAGTTCAATGGCATGCACATCAACCAGACCTTCACCGGGGTTGCCATTGCCCGAGGACGCGCCCCTGGACAGCGCTGACCTTCAGGCGCAAATCGCCAGCCTGCGGCACGAGAACCAAAAATTGCAGCGCATCAATGACGCGTTGATCGAACGCATCGAGTCCGGTATCACCCGGGGCAACGACCCGTATGCGGCGTTCCAGCATTCGGTGGTGCTGGCCGAACAGGTGCGTGAGCGCACCGACGCCCTGAACCAGGCCATGGCCGAACTCAAGGCTGGCAACCATTTGCTCAGCGAAGCGCGGCTACGGGCCGAAACCGCCCATCAACACTTGATCGACGCCATTGAAAGCATCTCCGACGCTTTTGTGCTGTTCGATGCCGAGCAGCGGATCGTGCTGTTCAACAGCCGTTTCAAGGCGTTTTGGGGTAACAGCCGGGTACGGATCAACGCGGGCATGCGCCTGAGTGAGGTCAAACGGTTGATGACTTCGACCGGGTTGTTTAGTGAAGAACCCCGGTCGCCTGTCGACGAAAGCCTGCTCTATCGCCTGCACAATGGCCGTTGGCTGCAAGTCAGCGAGCGGCCGACCCAGGAAGGCGGGCGGGTGATCCTGTTCACCGACATTACCGACGTCAAACTCAGCGAAACCCTGCGCCGCGAGCAGGCGGTGGCGYAGAAATCGCACCTATTGCAACGGGYGGTCGACAACCTGTCCCAAGGGGTGGCGATGGTCAACGCCGAGGGCATTCTGGAGTTGTGGAACCGGCGCTTCCTGGAACTCAGTGGCCTGGCCCCGGTGGCGGCTCATCGGCCGTTCGCCGAAGTGATCGCCGACAGCGAGCTGAACCTGCTGACCCCGGCCAGTCGCGATGCCAACGGGCGGTACGTGCAGGAATGCGAGCAGCGCCTCTACGATGGCCGGGTCCTGGAAATCCGCACCCATCCGTTGCCCACCGGCGGCTTCGTCAACACCTTCACCGACATCACCGAACGCTATCAGCATGCCGAAGCCCTCAGCGAAAGCGAGCGCTGGATTCGCTTGATCACCGACCATGTGCCGGCGCTGATCGCCTACCTGAATGCCGATCTGGTCTATGAGTTCACCAACAAAGTCTATGAAGAATGGTACTGCTGGCCCCGGGGCGTGATGCTCGGGCAGAGCCTGCGCGAAGTGCACAGCGAGCAGCACTATCAGCGCCTCGAGGCCTATGTGGCCCGGGCCCTGGCCGGCGAGAGCGTGACGTTCGAGTTCGCCGAAACCAACATCAACAATCAGGAGCGCTACATGCTGCGCTCCTACGTACCCAACCGCCTGGCCAGCGGGGAAGTGGTGGGGATTTTCGTACTGATCCGCGACATCACCGAACGCCGACGCACCGCCGAGGCGTTGCATCAGGCCTATCAGAACCTTGAGTTGCGGGTGCGTGAACGCACCACCGAACTGACCACCCTCAATGACCAATTGCTGCGCGAAATCGACGAGCGCCGCCGCGTGGAATCACGCTTGCGCGAGGCCAAGCTCGAGGCCGAGCAGGCCAACCTGTCGAAGACCAAATTTCTCGCTGCCGTCAGCCATGACCTGCTGCAACCGCTCAACGCCGCGCGGCTGTTTACCAGCGCGTTGCTGGAGCGCCGGGAACCGGTGGCCAACGAGAATCTGGTGCGCAATGTCAGCAATTCCCTGGAAGACGTGGAAAACCTGTTGGGCACACTGGTGGACATTTCCAAACTGGATGCCGGGGTGATCAAGGCCGACATTGCGCCGTTCGCTCTCAGCGAATTGCTGGAAAACCTGGCCGCCGAATACACCCAAGTGGCCCGCAGTGAAGGCCTCGAGCTGCATTTCATCCCGTGTTCGGCGCTGGTGCGCAGTGACATTCAATTGCTCGCGCGGATCCTGCGCAACCTGCTGAGCAACGCCATTCGCTATACCTACAGCGGGCGGGTGGTGCTCGGTTGTCGGCGTCATCACCAGCGGCTGACGATTGAAGTCTGGGACAGCGGCATGGGCATTGCCGAGAACCGTCTGGAGGAGATTTTTCAGGAGTTCAAACGCGGTGACGTACAGCGCCCCGATCAAGATCGCGGCTTGGGGCTGGGCCTGGCGATCGTCGAGAAAATCGCGCGTATTCTTGGCCACCGGATTCACGTGCGTTCATGGCCGGGCAAGGGCTCGATGTTTTCCGTCGAAGTGCCTTTGAGCGCCACGGCGCCGAAGGCATTGCCGAGTTTGTTGATGAGTGAACCGATGCTCGAGCGCCTGCGCGGTGCACGGGTGTGGGTGCTGGACAACGACGCGGCAATTTGTGCCGGGATGCGCACCTTGCTCGAAGGTTGGGGCTGCCGGGTGGTCACGGCACTCTCGGAGGAGGACCTGGCGCGGCAAGTGGATAATTATCACGCCGAAGCCGACCTGTTGATCGCCGACTATCACCTGGATGACGAGCAGAACGGTGTCGACGCCGTGGCCCGCATCAACGCCCGTCGCGCTTCGGCGATCCCGGCGATGATGATCACCGCCAACTACAGCAATGAGCTCAAACAACAGATCCGCGAACTGGGCCACACCCTGATGCACAAACCGGTGCGGCCGATGAAGCTCAAGACGGCGATGAGTCATTTGCTCGGCCCATCCAGATAACACCGAACCTGTGGCGAGGGAGCTTGCTCCCGCTGGGG
>NZ_JBFTMK010000252.1:0-6946 GCF_056396965.1 Pseudomonas sp. 05N434 | reverse complement strand
GCAATATAAAGACCCGACCCTGGTGCTGTTCAGCAATCAGGTGAACTCGGCGTGCGGATTGGCGACATCGGCGACTGGTCCGTTCTATTGCCCGGCAGACCAGAAGGTCTACCTGGACATGGGTTTCTTCCAGGAAATGTCCCAGCGTTTTTCCGCCGCAGGTGATTTCGCCCAGGCCTACGTGATCGCTCACGAAGTCGGACACCACGTGCAGACCTTGCTCGGCGTTTCGGCGAAGATTCAGACCGCCCGGCAGCAGGGCCRGCAAATGGAGGGCGACGGTGGTTTGCTGGTGCGTCAGGAACTGCAGGCCGATTGCCTGGCCGGGGTYTGGGCCAACATTGCGCAGAAGCGCCTGAACTGGCTGGAACCCGGTGACATCGAAGAAGCCTTGAACGCCGCCAACGCCATCGGCGATGACCGCTTGCAGCAGCAAGGTCAGGGCCGCGTGGTACCGGACTCGTTCACTCATGGTACGTCAGCGCAAAGGGTGCGCTGGTTCAAAGCCGGATTTGCACAAGGCCAGGTTGGCCAGTGCGATACCTTTGCCGCGAAGAATCTGTAATGCACAAGTGGTTGTTAGCTCTGTTGATCACCTGCACAAGCGCTCAGGCTGCCGAGCAGGGGGTCAAGGAGATCAGTTCCGGGCGCCTGCTGTTGAGCGCCGGCGAAATCGCGGTGGGCATCGGCCCGACACCGGCGAAGAATATCGAACGAGTGCTGATCATCATTCATGGTCGTTTGCGCAACGCTGAAACCTACCGCCAGAGCGCCGAGCACGCGGCCCAGCAAGCCGGGCAAAGCGATAACACCCTGGTGCTCGCCCCACAGTTTCTCAATGAAACCGACATCGCGAGCCACCCGGTGCCTGACAGCGTTTTACGCTGGCACGGCAATGACTGGATGGCCGGCGGGTTATCCACCGCGCCGTTTACGCTGAGCTCCTACGCGGCGCTCGACGAAATCATCGCTCGCCTGGGTGATCGGCGACAGTTTCCGGACGTGAAGCAAATTGTCATTGCCGGTCACTCGGGCGGCGCTCAGGTAGTTCAGCGTTACGCCATGTTGAGCCACCCTCAGCCAGCCCTCGACACAGCGGGGGTGAAGGTGCGTTATGTGATCGCCAATCCTTCATCGTATGCCTATTTCAATGAGCAACGGCCAGTGGCGTTCAGTCACGCGGGGTGTCCGAACTTCAATCGCTGGAAGTATGGGCTGGCGGACTTGCCCGCCTATGCCAATGGGCAAACGCCTGCGCAGATGGAAGAAAACTACGTCAAACGCGACATCGTTTATTTGCTCGGGCAGCAGGACATCGACCCGAATCACCCGGCGCTGGATAAAAGTTGCGAAGCCAAAGCCCAGGGCGCTTCTCGTTTGATTCGCGGGCGCAATTATTTCAATTATCTGAAACGGCGCCATCCTCAAGGGTTGAGTCAGCAGCTGATCGAAGTGCCCGGCGTCGGGCACAATGGGGACGGGATGTTTACCTCGCCCGAGGGGCAGAAGGCGTTGTTCGGGCAGTGAGTTTTGGGGCGTCTGATCGGACGCCCAATCTCTCAAGCCGAAAGCAGCTGCCGCAATTCCACGCAATCGCGCGCATGCCAATCAGTCAATTCCGGCCACGGATTATCCGGCAGGTTCACCAACACCGTCCGCGTCCCCGCCGCCCGGCCGCAATCCAGGTCGAAGCGGTAATCACCGACCATCACCATTTCACTCGCCGGCACCTTCCAGGCCTCGGCCAGTTTCAGTAAACCACCGGGATGCGGTTTGGGCGGCGCTTCATCGCGGCCCAATACATCCTCCACCGCAAAGCAATCGGCCAGGCCAATCGCCTCCAGCGTGACATGGGCCAGCTCACGGGCATTGCGCGTGAGAATGCCCAGGCGATAACCACGCCCGGCCAACTCACGCACCAGTTCCACCGCGCCCGGAGCCGGTTTCGAACCCAGTGCCAGATCCCGCTCGTGTTCCAGCAGCCACGCATGTTTGGCCGCCGCTTCTTCGGCCGGCAGCCCAGCGAGGTGAGTGAGGATGTCGTGTTCTGCAGGAATCGCCAATGCCACGCGAATCGCCGCGAAGTCATGCACGGCCACGGTCAGGGTGCCGTCCATGTCGAACACCCAGTGCCGCACCTCGGCCAGGCTCATGCCCAATCCTTGCGATGACGAATCAGGCCTTCCYGAGTGACCGAGGCCACCAGTTGCCCGGCACGGTTGAACACGCTGCCACGGGAGAATCCACGCGAGTTACCGGCCCACGGGCTGTCCATGGCGTACAGCAACCAGTCATCGGCGCGCAGGTCGGCGTGGAACCACAACGCATGATCAAGGCTGGCGACCTGCATGTCTTTCTGCCAGACCGATTTGCCGTGGGGCAGCATCGAGGTGGTCAACAAGCCGAAGTCCGACGCATAGGCCAGCAGGTATTTGTGCAGCGCTGGAGTGTCAGCCAACGCACCATCGGCGCGGAACCAGACGTATTTGACCGGATCGGCAGGCTGCGGGTTGTAGGGGTCTTTTTCGGTCACCGGCCGGAATTCGATCGGTTTCGGGCACAGCAGTTTTTCGCGCATGTGCTCCGGGATCAGGTGTGCGCGCTGCTGAGTGAGTTCCAGCTCCGACGGCAGGTTCTCCGGGCCGACCACTTGCGGCATTTGGCTCTGATGCTGGAAGCCCTCTTCGTCGTACTGGAACGAGGCGCTGCAGGTGAAAATCGGGTTGCCCTTCTGGATCGCCGTCACCCGGCGCGTGCTGAAACTGCCGCCATCGCGCACCCGATCGACCTGATACACCACCGGCAACTTCGCATCGCCCGGACGCAGGAAGTAACCGTGCATCGAGTGCACATGGCGTGTCTCTTCGACTGTCTGACTGGCCGCCGACAGGGACTGGCCGAGCACCTGGCCGCCGAACAACTGACGGAAACCCAGGTCCTGGCTGCGGCCACGGAACAGGTTTTCTTCAATCGGTTCCAGGGTCAGCAGGTCTACCAGATCTTCCAACACTTGGCTCATTCAGACTCTCCTCACACAGAGCAATAATGCCGCGCAGTCTTGGCTGCGGCGGTCGATTCAGTTTATGGCCCGGTTCAACATGAGGGCCATTGTAAACGTCCGTGCCTGCTTATCCATGCAAGGTTTGCAGCCATTGCTCACGGGTGATGCGGTACAACACGTGCGGGCGCAGCGGATGATCCTCTGCAAGCCGCGGGTGCTCGAAGTCATCGGCGGGGGCATGGTGCATGCCGATCGCCTGCATGACTTTTTGCGAAGGCAGGTTGGTTTCGGTGGTGAACGCCACGACCTCTTGCAGCGCCAAGCGATCAAACCCGCAACGCAGAGCGGTCCAAGCCGCCTCGCTGGCATAACCCAGGCCCCAGTGCTCGCGCGCCAGGCGCCAGCCGATTTCGATGGCTGGCGTGAACGGTGCGTCAAAGCCGACCACACTCAGCCCGGTAAACCCGATGAACGCTCCGGTGTCCTTGCGCTCCAGTGCCCAGAGGCCGAAGCCATACTCGGCAAAATGCCCGCGAACCCGCCCTATCAGCGAGGCACTTTCCAGCCGACTCAAGGGCGCCGGAAAATAACGCATCACCTGTGGATCGGCGCACATCGCCGCAAACGCCGGCAAATCCTCATCGCGCCACTGCCGTAATGACAGTCGTGCGCTTTCGAGTTCCAGTATCGGCTCCATCGTGCCCCTCCCCTCGGTTTCCATGCCGCAAGTCTACATCGCTGGTAGGATCGTTCACTCATTCCTACATGCTTCCCCGATAAATCAGCCATGCCCCTGCCCCTGATCTACCACGAAGACTACAGTCCCGAGTTCCCGGCGGATCACCGCTTCCCCATGGACAAGTTTCGCCTGCTGCGCGATCACCTGGTGGACAGTGGCCTGACCCGCGACGCCGATCTGCTGCGCCCGGACCTGTGCCCGGCGGATATTCTCGCCCTCGCTCATGACCCTGCGTACATCGAACGCTACATGGGTGGCGAGTTGTCCCGCGAAGACCAGCGGCGCCTCGGCCTGCCCTGGAGCGAAGCACTGGCCCGGCGCACCGTGCGGGCGGTCGGCGGTTCGCTGCTGGCGGCCGAACAGGCGCTGGAACATGGCTTGGCTTGTCACCTGGCCGGCGGCACGCACCACGCGCATTACGATCACCCTGCCGGGTTCTGCATCTTCAATGACCTGGCGGTGATCAGCCATTACCTGCTGGAAAGTGGCCGGGTGAATCGGGTGTTGATCTTCGATTGCGATGTGCATCAGGGCGACGGGACTGCACGAATCCTGCACAACACCCCGGAAGCGGTGACCGTTTCCCTACACTGCGAAAAGAATTTTCCTGCACGCAAAGCCGAAAGCGACTGGGACATCCCGTTGCCGATGGGCATGGGCGACGCCGATTACCTGAAGGTGGTGGACGATGCGCTCAACTATTTGCTGCCGCTCTATCAACCGGATCTGGTGCTGTACGACGCCGGTGTCGATGTGCACAAGGACGACGCCCTGGGTTATCTGAAGCTGACCGACGAAGGCGTCGCCGCTCGTGATGAAAGCGTGATGCGCCATTGCCTGGGCCGGGATATTCCGGTGGTCGGCGTGATCGGCGGCGGCTACAGCAAGGACCGCAAGGCCCTGGCGCGCCGTCATGGCATCCTCCATCACAGCGCCCAACGGGTGTGGCAGTCATCAGGTTGTCATTGATGTGTGAGTCTTTACCCACAATGCCTGTGGAACCGCCTGTGGATAACCTGAGTGAAAGGGCCGGCAGCCCATGCGGGGTATAGGTTACAGAGCGGTGGTTGTTTTTTAACCAGCCCTCGAATCCTCCCACAGGGAGCAGGGCTGGTAGAATGCGCGGCTTATTCCGCCACGCCGCAGCTCTCGCCATGACCCAGCCCTCCACTTCCCTCCCCCCTCACGTCGCCATCATCGGCGGCGGCCCCGCCGGCTTGATGGCGGCTGAAGTGTTGAGCCAGGCCGGGATCAAGGTCGATCTGTACGACGGCATGCCTTCAGTGGGGCGAAAATTCCTGCTCGCCGGGGTCGGCGGCATGAACATCACCCACTCCGAGGCCTACCCGGCATTTCTCTCACGCTATGCCGAACGGGCGCCGCAGATCGCCCCGCTGTTACGCTCGTTCGGCGCCGAAGCCTTGTGCCAATGGATTCATGACCTGGGCATCGAAACTTTTGTCGGCAGCTCCGGCCGGGTGTTTCCCACCGACATGAAAGCCGCGCCCCTGTTGCGTGCCTGGCTCAAACGCCTGCGCGATGCCGGCGTAGTTATCCACACCCGCCATCGCTGGCTCGGTTGGGATAACAACGGTGATTTGCTAATCGACAGCCCCGAAGGCGAAAAAACCGTTCACGCGGATGCGAGCCTGCTGGCACTCGGCGGCGGCAGTTGGTCGCGTCTCGGCTCGGACGGTGCCTGGATGCTGCCGCTGGAACAGCGCGGTGTAGGGCTGGCGCCATTGCAACCGAGCAATTGCGGCTTCGAGGTGCAGGCCTGGAGCGAATTGATGGTCAGCAAATTCGCCGGCAGCCCGCTGAAAAACATCGCCATCGGCCTCAATGACGACGTGCCGCGACTCGGCGAGTGTGTGATCACTGCCACGGGAATTGAGGGCAGTTTGATCTACGCCCTGTCGGCAGCGATCCGCGAAGCGATCAATCAACATGGCTCGGCAACCGTTCACCTCGATCTGTTGCCGGGCAAGCCTGTGGATAAAATCCAGGCGGCGCTGAGCAAACCGCGCGGCTCACGCTCCATGGCCAAACACCTGCACAGTCAGCTTGGGCTAGATGGCGTGAAAGCAGCATTGTTGCGGGAATTGACACCGGCTGACTGTTTTGCCGATCCGGCCCTGCTGGCCAAAGCAATCAAGGCATTGCCGCTGACGCTGGTGAAAACCCGGCCATTGGACGAAGCCATCAGCAGTGCCGGTGGCGTGATGTTCGAGGCGATGGATGAACGTTTGATGCTCAAGCAACTACCCGGCGTGTTCTGCGCAGGGGAAATGCTCGATTGGGAAGCGCCGACCGGCGGCTATCTACTGACCGCGTGTTTCGCCAGTGGGCGAGCGGCGGGGTTGGGGATGGTGGAGTGGTTGAAGCACCGACACTGATCGTTCCCACACTGCGTGGGAACGATCTTCAGAGGATCAAGGCTTACGCTTACGCGGCCCGGTATTGAACACCGGCACTTTACGCACCGGCTTGATCGAAGGCTCCGGCGCCGACGCCTCACCGCTCTCGACCCATTTACCCAGGTTGCGCTTGCCGCCACCAGAGGTTTTGGGCTTCTTCGGTTTTTTCGGCTTCTTGATCACCTGACCGCTGGCATCGGTATCCGGCACGCGGTGTTCAGGTTCGAAGTCCGGCTCCATCTGGCGAGTCAACGTCTGACGGGTCAGCATCTCGATGGCTGACAGTTGATTCACTTCATCAGCGCAGACCAGCGAAATAGCCTGCCCGGTTGCGCCCGCACGGCCGGTACGACCGATGCGGTGGATGTAGTCTTCTGCCACGATCGGCAGGTCAAAGTTGACCACCAATGGCAAATCTTCGATATCCAGGCCACGGGCAGCCACGTCGGTGGCCACGAGGATCTGCACTTCRCTGGCCTTGAARCGRTCCAGYGCSCGCTGGCGRGTKGCYTGKGGTTTGTCGCCGTGRATRCCGTCGGCATTSACGCYCAGGCCCTGGAGTTTTTCCACCAACGCGTCTACGCCGTTACGGGTCTTGGCGAACACCAGCACCTGCTTCCACTTGCCCTTGCGCATCAAGTGAATGAACAGCTCCGGCTTGCGCTTTTTATCCACCGTCACCACCCATTGCTTGACGGTGTTGGCGGCCACGTTACGCGGGCTGACTTCGATGCTCAGCGGGTCGTTGAGCATTTGCCCGGCCAGCATGCGGATCGCATCGGAGAAGGT
>NZ_JBFTMK010000251.1:0-6953 GCF_056396965.1 Pseudomonas sp. 05N434 | reverse complement strand
GGCCAGGACCTGGGCATGCAGGCGCTCGTAGGTTTCCCGGGTGCCGGCCACCAGCGTCGGGCCCAACTCGCGACGGTCCTGGTCGCGAGTCGCCAGGTTCTCCGGAAAATTCAGTCGAAAGCCGGCAATCAACCAAGGCGCCAGCAAGTAACGCGCTTGACTACCCGCGGCAAACGCTCGCGCCGCCAGGGCTTCTTCCTGCCGCCCCAGCTGCTCGCTGTGCACCAGGCGCCGGCCTTCCTTTAGCAACTCGGCGTGGCTAATGCGCTGCTGCTCGATGCGCTGCCCCGCACCCAAACGGTAGAAGGTAAAAGCTGTGCGCTCGGCTCGGGCCTGGGGTTCCAGCCGGTGATCGCTGCCCAGCAGCAGTTGTGCGAACGCCAGGGTGTCACCGGCCTGACTCACCTCAGCCATGCCGCGGCCGTCGGCGTAAATCAGCAGCCTGGGCGCCAGTCCGGCGGCGCGCAGGCGCTGAATCTCCTCATGGCCTTCGGCGAACACCCATTCACTGTGCAGCTCGCGCAACAGCGGCACCTGTGCAGCCGCAGCCTCCAGCGGATCCAACAGCGCTGCCACCCCGCCCAACCACTGTGCCGCCAGTACAGCAATCAACGCCTCCGGCCGCGGGCGGCTGACAATCACCAAGCTTGCGCCAGGCACAAAACCACGCACCTGCAAGGCCATTGCCAGGTGTTCAACCTCAGCGGCCAGTTGGCACCAGGTTCGCACCTGCCACACCCCCAGGCGCTTATGTCGCAGGGCAATGCCCGTCCCTTGCTGACGTGCCTGCTGTTGCAGCCACTGCGGCAAGGTGTCGGATTGCGCGTTATCAGTGAATGTCGCCATGACCTTTCCCGTCCTTTAGGCGAGCGCCGCAGCCTTGGCCGCGACCGCCTCGCGCTCCAGCTCACGCACCAACGGCAACACCTTGCGGCCGAAGTACTCCACTTCTTCATGAAAGTGCAGGAAGCCAGTGAGCACCAGGTCCACGCCTACCGCCTTGAGGGCGACGATGCGTTCGGCAATCTGCTGCGGCGTACCGATCAGGTTGGTCTTGAAGCCATCGTTGTACTGCACCAGGTCTTCGAAGGTGGACTTGGCCCAGTTGCCTTCGCCTTCAGGGCTGGAGGCGCCGGCGTTCTTCACCTCGCTGCCGAAACCGTTGACGGCCTCCGGATCGGCCTTGGCGATAATTTCCTGCAATACCGCTCGGGCTTCAGCCTCGGTTTTGCGGGCAATGACAAAGGCGTTCACCCCAACTTTCACTGAGTGGCCATTGATCGCGGCCTTGGCCCGAATGTCGTCGACCTGGGCCTTGATGCCTTCGACGCTGTTGCCGTTGGTGAAGTACCAATCGGAAACCCGCGAAGCCATGTCCCGCGCCGCGCGCGAGCTGCCACCCTGGAAGATTTCCGGGTGCGGTTGCTGCAGTGGCTTGGGTTTGAGGGTGTAGTCATGGAAGCGGTAGAAATCGCCATGAAAACTGAAGTTGTCCTGGGTCCAAATGCCCTTGAGCGCCTGGATGAATTCTTCCGAGCGACGATAGCGCTCATCGTGGTCCAGCCACGGCTCGCCAATGGCCCGGAACTCGCCCTTGAACCAGCCCGACACGATATTCACCGCGACCCGACCGTTGGTGAACTGGTCGATGGTTGCCAGCTGTTTGGCCGCCAGCACCGGACTCCAGGGCCCAGGCAGGATGGCGGCGATCACCTTGAGCTTCTCGGTGGCGGCCAACAGCGCGTGACTGATGGTCACCGACTCGTGCTGGTTTTCGGCGCCATAACCGGCGGTAAAGCGGATCTGTGACAAGGCGTATTCGAAGCCGGCCTTTTCGGCGATTTGCGCCAGCTTGCGGTTGTAATCGATGTCCCAGCTGGTGCGCTGTTCGATCTTGCTGACCACAAGGCCACCGCTGACGTTGGGAACCCAATAGGCAAACTTGATGTTGTCCTGGCTCATTGTACGTACTCCATTGACTCGTTGAAATGAGGGTTGACCCGGGACGTCAGGCAGCGCTGGCATCCCGGTGAACTTTCGGATTGAGGCTCAGGACCGCCGACTCGACAGCGCGCTCGATGCGTTCGAGCAACTGGGGGCTGGTGATCTGGTAGTCGGTGAAATCGGCTTCGGCGGCATACACACCGATGGGCAAGCTCAGGGCCTGGAAGAAACCAAACAGCGGGCGCAACTGGTGATCGATGATCAGGGCGTGGCGGTCCGAGCCACCGGTGGCGGCCAGTAACACCGGCACGTTGTTCAACGCCTGGTGATGGACGAAATCGAACAGGTGCTTGAACAGTCCGGTGTACGAGGCGCGGTACACCGGGCTGGCAGCAATCAGCAGGTCGGCCGTTTCAATGGCCTGCAGATCGGCCTCTACCGCAGCGGGCAAGTCTTCACGGCACAGCACCCCGGCAAACTGCGGGCCGACCTCGGACAACTCGATGAGGTGCAGTGCGATCGGCAGCTGTTGCGCAAGACCGGCGACCAGAGCCTTGAGCAGCACCAGGGTGCGCGTAGGCCGCTGCACGCTCCCGGATACCGCGACCACTTTCAGTGTGTTGCTCATTGCCCGTCCTCATGGTGGCAGAGGCCACCGCGGCACCTGCACAAGGACTAGAGCAGCAACCGTGCCATCTCTATAATTCAATATAAATCAATAAGTTATACGGTTTTTCGCAAAACGCCGCAGTGTCGTCCACCGGGCAGGCTGTTGATCAACTGTTGCGCTCACAACAGCTGCCTCTCTGCCCATGCCGTGCAGCGCGCCCAGGCCGCTGTTGCCGGGCAGTCAGCGCTTCAGCAAGTTGCCCGGCAGACGACAGCAACCACCCTGGCGAACAGCCCTGCGCGCCCGATTAAACGGCTTTTGCAGTGCCAGGCACGACCTGTGCACTGGCAGTAGTACGCAACAGATCGACTGCACTGTTGCTTCTCTTGCCTTCCATAAGGAGCTGCACCATGACTGTCCAGCAACAGCACCTGCCACACCCCCTCTCCAGCGGTACCGACTACCAGGCCCTGGCCGAGCGCTTCCGGCCGATCTTTGCACGCATCGCCGCCGGCGCACTGGAGCGCGAGCAAACTCGCAGCCTGCCCTTTGAACAAGTGAAGTGGCTGAAGGAAGCCGGCTTTGGCGCCGTACGCGTGCCGGTGCAGTACGGTGGCGACGGCGCTTCCCTGCCCCAGTTGTTTGAGTTGCTGATCGAACTGGCCGAAGCCGATTCCAATCTGCCGCAGGCGTTGCGCGGTCACTTTGCCTTTGTCGAAGACCGCCTCAACGCCCATGCCGATGCGCCCCAGGACACCTGGTTCAAGCGTTTTGTCGACGGCGATCTGGTGGGCAACGCCTGGACCGAAGTCGGCAGCATCAAGATCGGCCAGGTTGGCACCCGTGTCTCGCGTCTGGGTGAACAATGGRTGGTCAACGGCACCAAGTACTACAGCACCGGCAGTATCTTCGCCGACTGGATCGACCTCTATGCCCAGCGCGATGACAACGGCGCCGATGTGATTGCCGCCGTTCGCGTGCAGCAACCGGGTATTGTGCAGAGCGACGACTGGGATGGCTTTGGTCAGCGCACCACCGGCAGCGGCACCTCGGTATTCGAGAATGCCGTGGTGGAGCCCGAAAACCTGCTGGACTTCACCACCCGCTTCAAATACCAGACGGCCTTCTATCAACTGGTGCTGTTGGCGGTCCAGACCGGTGCCGGCCGTGCCGCGGTGCGCGACATCACGGAAGAAGTACGCAAGCGCACGCGCATCTTCAGCACCGGCAACGCCAACCACGTCAGCCAGGATGTCCAGGTGCAGCAAGTGGTGGGCAAGGCTTCAGCGCAGGTCTATGCCGCACACGCCACCACCCTGCGCGCCGCGGCCGCCTTGCAGGTGGCCTACGAAAGCCGCTTCGCCCATGACGACGAAGCCGAACGCGATGCCAACATCGCCGCCGAACTGGAATCCGCCCAGGCCCAAGTGGTGATCGCCGACCTAGTGCTGCGCGCCACCAGCGACCTGTTCAACGCCCTCAGCGCCTCGGCCACCAGCACCGGCAAAGCCCTCGATCGTCACTGGCGCAACGCTCGCACCGCGGCCTCGCACAACCCGCTGATCTACAAGGAACGCATCATCGGCGACTGGGAAATCAACGGCACCGAACCGCCCTACGTCTGGCAGATCGGTGGAGGATCGAAGTAAGTCGACATCACGCGGGTGCCAGATACCCCGGCACCTGATCGGCCAGCGACGAAGCACGGGCCAGCAACGCGCCTGGCCCCTGGCTCGTCGCTACACCCAGGAATCGACGTCCCTGGGCGCGGCTCTGGATACGCTCGATACCGCCATGCAGCAAGCTGACCTGCCCACCCAGTGCCTTGGGCGATGCCCAGCAGATCGGTCGCCACGGCCGGTGACACCTCGTGTTGCGGGTCACCAAAAATCTGCCACACCTCGCCCGGCTCCACGATCCGCCCACGGTCCAGCACCAGGCACGAGCGACCTGAGATAAGCTGACGGCTGACCTGTCTGTAGCTCAAATCTGCAACTGTCGCCTTTGCAGGATCCACAGACTCTACTGCTGACGCACATCGCCTCACTTCCAGCGTTATCGAGCTTGCTCAGTGTGCACCAGCAGAACGCACTACAACGTGTAGGAAATACCGACTTGCACGGTTCGTGGCGCACCCGGATAAGCGTAAACATTGCCGAACGCGCCTTCTTCATAATCGCGATCAAACAGGYTTTTCACGTCGAGATTGAGCCGCACCTTGTCATTGATCTTGTAGAAGCCAAGCAAGTCGACAACGGTGTAGCTGCCCATCGAAAACGCAGTGTTGGCGGTTTGTCCGGCGCGCTCGTCGACGTACTTGAATCCGGTGCCCAAGCCCAATCCCTTGAGGGTGCCGTCCTGGAACTCGTACATATTCAGCAGGCTGAAGCTGTTTTTCGGGATGTTCAGCAGCCGCGTGCCTGAGCGCAGTACGTTGTCTTTGGTCACTTCGGCATCGACATAGGCGTAGCCGCCAATCACGCGCCATTCGGGAGTGAGGTTGCCGGCAACGTTGATGTCAAAACCACGGCTTCGCACTTCACCGGCAGCAACGCTGAAGGTGGAATCGACAGGGTCGGTGGTCAGCACGTTACGCTTCTCGATCTGATAGATCGCCGCATCGACACTCAACCGCTGATCCAGTGCTTCCCACTTGATACCCATTTCGTACGACTTGCCCTTCTCCGGCGCAAACCCTCCCCCGAGGCGGCTTGCGCCGGTGTTGGGCTTGAACGAGCGCGCGGTGTCGGCATAAACCGCTAATGTCTCGGTCAAATCGTAGGTCACGCCGATGCGCGGAGTTACTGCGTTGTCACTCGCCTGCCAACTCTTGCCGCCCGGGACATAGGTTTCGTAGTCATGTTCGAAGCGTTCGAAACGCGCCCCTGCCAGCACCTTCAGTTTGTCGGTCAGTGCCAATTGATCCTGCACAAACGCGGCATAAGTTTTGAGGTTTTCCTTGTCGTGGGTCGGCGTACGAGTCAGTGCTGGACGCGACTGGCCGTACACCGGATCGAAGATGTCGATCGGATACGCATCGACAGCACCGCTGGAGCGTTGAATGATCGACTTGTAGTCATAATCTTCGTACTCGATACCGGTGAGCAACGTGTGCTGCAAACCAGCGGTATCGAAATGGCCGGTCAGATTGAGCTGGGTATCCTTGTCGGTCCACTCCAGCTTGCGATAGTTGAAGTTGCGCCCCAAGGTGCGG
This sequence comes from Pseudomonas sp. 05N434, assembly GCF_056396965.1. Taxonomy (NCBI): domain Bacteria; kingdom Pseudomonadati; phylum Pseudomonadota; class Gammaproteobacteria; order Pseudomonadales; family Pseudomonadaceae; genus Pseudomonas; species Pseudomonas sp. 05N434. Next base: position 1,185 of record NZ_JBFTMK010000251.1, on the reverse strand, counting down.
CCGTCAGCGGCAATACCGTTGGCCTCGACTGCGTTGCCCTTGAGCGAACCATCGAGCCACTGGAAGCCACCACCCAGCGTCCAGTCGTCATTGAGCATGTGCTCGAAACGCAGCTGCGCCATGTTGTTGTCGTTATGCAGTTTGCCAGCGTCTTTTTCGCCGAAAAAACTGTCGCGAGAGGCGGTACCTGCCTGCCTCGGGTAACGTGTAACGCCTCGATCCAGAGGCGCGTTGTTACGCATGAAATCGCCTTCGAAAATCAGCTTGGTCGCGTCGGTTGCCTGCCACGTGAGCACCGGCGTGATACCGTAGCGCTCGGTTTCGACGTGATCGCGGAAGGTGTCGCCGCCCTCGCCCACTACGTTCAGTCGATAGGCCAGGCGCCCTTCTTCGTCGAGCGGGCCGGAAGCATCCAGCGTGCCACGCTTCATGCCCTGATCGTTCAGTTGACTGCCCAAGGTGACGGTGCGTTCGGGCAATGGCTGTTTGGAAACCACGTTGAACGTGCCACCAGGATCACCCCGACCGTAGAGCATGGTTGCCGGACCGCGTAGCACTTCGAGTCGCTCGATAGTGTTGGCATCCGGCATGTTCGGATAACCGCGGTTGATCGGAAAACCGTTGCGATAAAACTCGCCAGTGGTGAAGCCACGAACGGTAAACGTGGTCAGACCCTGTCCACCAAAATTGTTCGCCCGCCCCACGCCCCCAGCGTAGTCCAACGCGTCCTGCAAACGGGTGGCTCCCAGATCCTCGACCGCATCTTTCGAGACCACACTGATCGATTGCGGGGTTTCGTGGATCGACGTGTCGGTGCGTGTGGCGCTGGCCGAGCGCGTAGCCAGATAACCCTGCACCGGGCCGTCCGCCCTTTCATAATTCGCAGTACCGATAACATCGGTTGCGTCCAGCTCAAGCGTTGAGGGTGACACCTCCGTTTGTTCAGCCCATGAGGTAGACGACAATGCTTGCAGCACACAAATGGAAAGCAGGGTTCGACGCATGAAGAGAAAAACCTTTACGAATAGGCCAATGCAGGGAGTGAAACCGCCAAAAACTGCGGCGCATGCTATACAAAACCATTCGTAATTAACACTGATTCCCATTAACAAAAACAGTCTTCGATAATGTCATCACTTCATTGAAGCAATGGCCATTGCGGCATCATCCGCGCCACGGCCGAGA
>NZ_JBFTMK010000250.1:0-6961 GCF_056396965.1 Pseudomonas sp. 05N434 | reverse complement strand
CAACTGCACACCGCGCTGGGACAATTCCACCAGACGCTCGATGCCGTAACGCCAATAGGCGATGCCGCCGTGCAGCGAGATCAGAATCACCTTGGCGTGGCGCAGCACTTCGTCGACATAAAGATCGACCGAGGCGTGATTCTGCACCTGCATCGGGTTGGCCAGGCGCAGGCTCGGGTAATCGTCGGGCAGCTGCTGCGCCGCCTCGGCGAGCAACGCCAGACTGGAATCGCCGCTGCACAGGATCACCAGCTCGGCGGGGGTTTGTCCAAGGTCGGCAATGTTGTCATCCGACACGAAACCGCCGGGCTGGGTCCTGAGCAGGTGCATGGGTTAAACGCTGAGCGCAGCGCGCAATTGCGCTTCGAGTTGAACGGCGTCCAGCGCCTGACCGATCAACACCAGACGGGTGGTGCGCGCTTCCTCGGCGCCCCACTGACGGTCAAAGTGCTTGTCGAAACGCGTGCCCACGCCCTGAATCAGCAGGCGCATCGGCTTGTTCGGCACCGCCGCGAAACCCTTGACCCGCAGAATACCGTGCTGCACCACCAGTTGCGTCAGCGCGTCCATCAGCAGGCTTTCGTCGGCTTGTGGCAGCTCGATCGAGATCGAGTCGAACGCGTCATGGTCGTGATCGTGGTCGTCTTCACCTTCATGGTGATGATCGTGATGGCTGTGACGGCTGTCGATGTGTTCTTCGGAACCGGCACCGAGGCCGATCAGCACGTCCAGTGGCAAGCGACCGCTGCTGGCTTCGATGACTTTCACCGCCGGTGGCAGCTCTTCGGCGACTTCCAGGCGCACGCGGGCCAGGTCTGCGGCGCTGATCAGGTCGGCCTTGTTGAGAATCACCAGGTCGGCGCTGGCCAGTTGGTCGGCGAACAGTTCGTGCAGCGGCGATTCGTGGTCCAGGTTCGGGTCGAGTTTGCGCTGGGCGTCCACTTGATCCGGGAATGCAGCGAAAGTGCCGGCAGCGACGGCCGGGCTGTCGACCACGGTGATCACCGCGTCAACGGTGCAGGCRCTGCGGATTTCCGGCCACTGGAAGGCTTGAACCAAAGGCTTTGGCAGGGCCAGGCCCGAGGTTTCGATGAGGATGTGGTCGAGGTCGCCGCGGCGAGCAACCAACTCGCGCATCACCGGGAAGAATTCTTCCTGAACGGTGCAGCACAGGCAGCCGTTGGCCAACTCGTAGACGCGGCCGCTGGCCTCTTCTTCGGTGCAGCCGATTGAGCACTGCTTGAGGATCTCGCCGTCGATGCCCAGCTCGCCGAACTCGTTGACGATCACCGCGATGCGACGGCCCTGGGCGTTGTCGAGCATGTGCCGCAGCAAGGTGGTTTTGCCCGAACCGAGGAAGCCGGTAACGATGGTGACGGGGAGTTTGGCCAGTGTTTTCATCGGATGCCCTTTGGCAAGGTGGCGGGCATACGGGACGACAACCGGCAACGCGGGCGCGCGTGCCTGAAGAGTTCGCCACCGGATCACCCCGCCCGGTTGAAAGTGAGAATCTGTGTCGAGGCAGGTCTCCTGGCTGACGGTGCGCCGGGCGTTGGCCCGGCATTCGCTGCGCCTTCCCGCGAACCCGTTGCACAGGGTTTGCAGTGGCGTGGCAGCGAACATCACCGTTCACAGTTGCGGGGGCAGCCGCGGCATCGACCGCGTTCCCTTCTTAGCTTCGACAGACGCCGAAGAACCTCGAAAGCGCAAGGCTACGCATCGTGTGGGGGCGGGTCAATGTCTTGTCGGCGAATGCGATCACCTGTGGCGAGGGGGCTTGCCTGTGGCGAGGGAGCTTGCTCCCGTTCGGCTGCGAAGCAGTCGTGAAACCATGCACTGCAAATCTTACAGACAGACCGCATGAATCCGATGAGACCGCTATGCGCTCGAGCGGGAGCAAGCCCCCTCGCCACAGATATTGGGTGTTAGTGAGAACCCCTGCCAATTGACTCCCCGCCCTCGCCCATGCTCTCCTACACGCCTTGTTACGGGTGCCCTTCACAGGGTGAAACGGGAAACCGGTGAATCATGTGCTTTACTCTAAAGCCATGTCAGTCCGGTGCTGCCCCCGCAACGGTAAGCGAGTGAAGCGTCAGATCCACTGTGCCGGTCATATGGCATGGGAAGGTGATGCTTGCAGGTCCAGGCGCAAGCCCAGCCCCTCGCGAGCCCGGAGACCGGCCCGCAACACAAAGTGACTTTTACGTTCACTGAATAACAAACCCGCGGTGGGCGGGCGCTGTTCGAAATCTCTGCGAGCCCTTGGCGTGCGGAGATTTTCATGCGCTCTATTCACCCGCTGACAGACCAGAGGGAAGCGCCATGACGATCATCAGCAGCACCGCCAGCAACACCGACAAGAGCATCGCCAGCACCACCACGACCCTGACTCAACGCCTGACCGCCGCCGTGTGTGCGTCGATCCTTGGCGCCAGCCTTGTGTATTTCGCCGGTTTCTCGCACATCGAAGCGGTGCACAACGCCGCGCACGATACCCGTCACAGCTCCGCCTTTCCGTGCCATTGAGACCTGCTGAGATGATCAAGCGTATTGCGCAAACCGCAGGTTTCACCGGGCTGCTGGCCGCCCTGCTATTGACCCTGCTGCAAAGCTTCTGGGTCTCCCCGCTGATTTTGCAGGCCGAGACCTACGAAAAATCCGAGCCGGCTGCTGTTGAAATCCACGAGCACGCCGCGGGCGCAGTCGCTCATACCCACGATGCCGAAGCCTGGGAACCGGAAGACGGCTGGCAGCGCGTGCTGTCCACTACCGGCGGCAACCTGGTGGTAGCCGTCGGTTTCGCCCTGATGCTCGCCGGTCTTTACACCCTGCGCGCACCGACCAAAACCTCTCAGGGCCTGCTCTGGGGCCTGGCCGGTTATGCGACGTTCGTGYTGGCTCCGACTCTCGGCCTGCCGCCTGAGCTGCCGGGCACTGCCGCGGCTGATCTGGCGCAACGGCAAATCTGGTGGATCGGCACTGCCGCGTCCACGGCCGTCGGCATCGCGTTGATCGTGTTCAGCCGTCACTGGCTGATGAAAGCGCTCGGCGTGGCGATCCTGGCCGTGCCGCATGTGATTGGCGCACCACAACCGGAAGTCCATTCGATGCTGGCGCCGGAAGCCCTGGAAGCGCAATTCAAAATCGCTTCGCAGTTGACCAACGTGGCGTTCTGGCTGGCCCTGGGCCTGATCAGCGCCTGGTTGTTCCGCCGCAAAAGCGATGGCCATTACAGCGCATGACTGAAAACGGCACAGTGCCGACCCTGGTGGTCGGCCTGGGCTGCCAGCGCGGCTGCCCCGTCAGCACGCTGCGGGCGCTGCTCGATCAGGCGTTACAGGCCCATCAAATCGAGCTTCGTGAGATCAAGGCCCTGGCCAGCATCGACCTCAAGCGCGATGAACCTGGCCTGATCGAACTGGCCGAACAGCTGGCATTGCCGCTGATGTACTTCAGCAGCGAACAATTGGCGACCTATCAAGCACAACTGAGCCACCACTCGGACATCGCGTTTGAACGCACCGGTTGCTACGGCGTGGCGGAAAGCGCTGCGTTGGCCCTGGCCGAACAATTGGCCCAGGCACCGGCAAAGTTGCTGATTCCACGACAAAAATACGCCCAGGCCACCTTGGCATTGGCCAGCGCCGCGTAAAATCCCCGATAATCCCCGCCTTCGATCATGAGCATTCTTCATCTGAAGCATGCCCAGGCCCTATTTCTGACAGGAAACGACGATGACCGTCTACTTCATTGGCGCCGGCCCCGGCGACCCGGAACTGATCACCGTCAAAGGCCAGCGGCTGATTCGTAGCTGCCCGGTCATCATCTATGCCGGCTCCCTGGTCCCCGCCGCCGTGCTGGAAGGCCACCGGGCCGAACAGGTGGTCAACAGCGCCGAACTGCACCTGGAACAGATCGTCGAGCTGATCAAGACCGCCCATGCCAAGGGCCAGGACGTGGCCCGGGTGCACTCCGGCGACCCGAGTCTGTACGGCGCGATCGGCGAGCAGATTCGCTACTTGCGTGAACTCGACATCCCTTTCGAAATCATTCCAGGCGTCACCGCCACCGCCGCCTGCGCGGCCCTTTTGGGGGCCGAACTGACCCTGCCGGACGTGTCACAGAGCGTGATTCTGACCCGTTACGCCGACAAGACCGCCATGCCCGCTGGCGAAGAACTGGGCAGCCTGGCGCAACACGGGGCGACCATGGCGATCCACCTGGGGGTCAATCATCTAGAGAAGATCCTTGCCGAATTGCTGCCGCACTACGGCGCCGACTGCCCGATCGCGGTAATTCACCGGGCGACCTGGCCGGATCAGGATTGGGTGGTGGGAACGCTTGAAGACATTGCGCAGAAGGTACAAGCCAAGGGCTTTCGCCGAACGGCGCTGATTCTGGTGGGTCGAGTGCTGGGCAGCGATCACTTCAGTGAATCGTCGCTGTATCGCGCGGGGCATGCGCACCTATACAGACCCTGAAGCACTTGTGGCGAGGGAGCTTGCTCCCGCTGGACCGCGCAGCGGTCCCAAAATCAGCCAACGCATTCATCACGGGAAAATGYATCGGCTGGATTGCGACTGCTTCGCAGTCGAGCGGGAGCAAGCTCCCTCGCCACAGGTTATCGATCATCCATAAAAAAACGGTGCTCACGGGCACCGTTTTTTTATGTCGCAGCGAACACCTTAGTAGTAGGCGTTTTCTTTCTGCGTATGGTCAGTCACGTCACGTACACCCTTGAGCTCGGGAATGCGCTCGAGCAAGGTGCGCTCGATGCCTTCCTTCAGGGTGACGTCTGCCTGGCCGCAGCCCTGGCAACCGCCGCCGAACTTCAGCACGGCGATGCCGTCTTCGACCACATCGATCAGGCTGACCTGACCGCCGTGGCTGGCCAGCCCCGGGTTGATCTCGGTTTGCAGGTAGTAGTTGATGCGCTCGTTGACCGGGCTGTCGGCGTTGACCATCGGGACTTTGGCGTTTGGCGCCTTGATGGTCAGTTGGCCGCCCATGCGGTCGGTGGCGTAGTCGACYACCGCATCGTCCAGRAAYGCTTCGCTGAACGARTCGATRTARGCGGTGAAGCTTTTGAGCCCCAGCGCTGTATCTTCAGGTTTTTCTTCGCCCGGCTTGCARTAGGCAATGCAGGTTTCGGCGTACTGGGTGCCAGGCTGGGTGATAAAGACGCGGATGCCGATACCCGGGGTGTTCTGCTTGGAGAGCAGATCGGCCAGGTAATCATGGGCGGCGTCGGTAATGGTAATAGCGGTCATGGAAACTCCTCGCAGGCTTGGACGCAGTTTACGCCAATCGACGCGCCGCACAAAGTCCTAGTATTTTTGTCGGGAACTGTGGCTCCCACACCGGGTTGCAGGCATTTCAGAGATTCTCGTAGCGATTCATGTCCAGCACGCCCTCTTCCACTGGGTCGGTGTCGTGGATGTACCGGCTCAGATCATGGAAATACTGCCAGAATTGCGGATGACTGCGACGAATGCCCCAGCGTTCGACGATTTTTTCGAAACTCGCGGCGTCTTTGGCATTTTCCATATCGTCGACAAACGCCGGCACCTGCCCGGCCGGAATGTTGAACATGAAGTTCGGGTAGCTGCTCAGAACACCCGGATAGATCGTCAACGTGTCGAGCCCCGGCTGATAACGCAGCGACTCCCCGAGCAGGAACGCCACGTTGCTGTGGGCGCGGTTACGCAGCAGGCTGTAGACCTCGCGCTTGCCGCTTGGGGTCTCGATGCGCAACATCGTGGCCTCCGGCAACTGATCGATGACTTTCAAACCGGCGGCCGGGCGCGACGTCAGGCGGCTCAAGGCTTGCTCGGCGTTCTGCAACGCCGGATCGATGTTCGGCCGCGAGCAGTAAGCGCCGTCGCAGCGGTTGATCGGATCGGGCCTGGCATTAAGTTCGCCGTAACGGGACAGCAGCTGCAAGGCGAAATCGCGTTTCGGGTCGTTTTCGTCCAGCGTCAGCGCCGTCGGCTTGTCGTTGTCGATGTCCTCGTAATCCAGCCACATCTTGAACTTGCCGCTGTTCTGGTACCAATCGTCGAGATAGCCGTCCCGTGAGCTGGCCGGCATCAGGCGCAGGAAGTTCTGCTCGGCGCCGTTGCGGATCAGGTCGAAGTACAGCCGGGTCTGGGCCTGATGGGACACGTTACCGAACACATCGAAGTTGACCGCCAACTGGTAATACGTGCGTTCCAGCAACGGGTAATCGAACAGCCACATCGTCTGCGGCACATCGCCGATCAAGCCCTTGGTCACCGAGGCGCTGTCGAAATGCCGGAAGATACTCAGCAACGCATTGTCATTACCGGCCCACAGGGTCGACCAGCTCGGCGCTGGCAAGTCGGCATAGCTGTCCCGGCGCAGGGCCTCATATTCGTTGCGTTTGTTGCGGTAGTCGTGCCACAGGCTCAGGACACTGCCGACGTCATCGTTCTGCCCCGGCATCGCCAGCAACGGCGTAGCCTTGCCACGATATTTCGGGTCGGTGATGTAAAGGTCATGTTCCGGGGCCTGGAACAGTGCCCAGAAGTTGTCGCGAATCACGTCGGTGGCGATCTGGCCCCGGCAGACCGGGCCGCGAATAAAGGTACGCACGAAGTATTCGGCGTTATCGAGCATGAACTGGTAACGCGCCTGGGCCGGGATCGCTTCGAACGTGGCAAACGGATTGGCCCGCCGCTCCGGCCCGTAGCCCGGTAACGCGTTGACCTGCCAGTTACCGTTGTAAAACAGGCTCTTGATCCGCGCCATCTTCGCCGCGCTCAGCGGGTAGGTGATGTGGGTCTTGTGCACGATCACGCCTTGCACCGGCCACAGACGGTAATAGACCTGAGTGCCCGGATCATCATTCGGACGGCGGGTGTTGATCAGGTCGATGGGYTGCCCCGTCGGCGTGCGCGAACGTACCCACTGAAAGAAATGCCCCGGCTCGCCGTCCTTG
>NZ_JBFTMK010000249.1:0-18160 GCF_056396965.1 Pseudomonas sp. 05N434 | reverse complement strand
GTACAAAACTACAGGGGGTGGTTTTGAAACGTATGACAAGGTGAAGGACAGCGACCGCAAAGCGCTGGTCGGGCCGGTGAATACCTTGGCTGAGGACTTGTCGATGTTGCGGGGGAAGTTGGGGTTGAACTGAATATCGGCGTTGTCTGTGAAAAGATCGCAGCCTTCGGCAGCGCCCACAGGCGCGGAGCTGCCGAAGGCTGCAATCTTTGCTTTTGAACCCTACAAAATCCGATACAACAACCGCTCAATCCTGACGCGACTCACACGCTTGAGAAACTTGGCCACCCCCGCCGGGTAATCCGGCAGCGTTTGCAGATCCAGGTAACGCTCAATACGGCGGGTGTGCTGGAAAATCTCCGCCAGTTCCTTGCCACGCGGCTCCAGCAACTCGCCTTTCGGATCATCAATCAGCAACGCGTTTTCCAGGTCGAGACGGAACGCCCGTGGATTGAGATTGTTGCCGGTCAGCAAGGTGTAGCGCTGATCGATCCACATGCCCTTGAGGTGATAGGTGTTGTCGCCGTCCTTCCACAGATGCAGGTTCAGCTTGCCGCTGTCGATGTTGCGCTGATGACGCTTGGCGAAACGTCGCAGGCTGATTTCGTAGAGGTATGGCAGCGCCGCGATCACCTTGAACGGCTCACTGGGCGGGATGTAGAAATCGTTGGCGGTCTTGTCGCCGACGATGATGTCGATCTTCACGCCGCGAGCCAGGGCCCGATTGATTTCCCGGGTCACCGCCAGCGGCAGGTTGAAGTACGGCGTGCAGATGGTCAGCTGATGCTGCGCGCTGGCGATCAGCTCGCAGATGACTCGACTCAACGGGTTGTTCTTGCCCACACCGAGCAACGGACTGACCGATAAACCGCCCTTTGCCGTGCTGCCCGCCGTGGTGTCGTACGCCGCGTGCTTGAGACGGCTGCGCAGGTCGCCGATGTCGTGGCGCAGACTGCGGGTGGTCGGCAGGTTCGGCAGGTCTAGGCGATGCACCGCTTTGGAGGTGATCAAGCCGTGCTGGATCAAGTGATGCATCGAATCGGCGAGCGCCTGATTCTGCAGCAGGTGATAACGGTCGAAGCGGTACTTGTCGAATTTGTGCAGGTAAACGTTGTTCAGGCTCGCGCCGCTGTAGATCACGCAATCGTCGATCACGAAGCCTTTCAAATGCAGTACGCCGAACAGTTCGCGGGTCTGCACCGGCACGCCGTACACCGGCACTTCGCTTTCGTGGGTGCGGGTRGTTTCCTGATACCAGGCCGAGTTGCCCGGTTGCTTGCCGGCACCGATCAAGCCGCGCTGGGCGCGCAGCCAGTCCACGACCACCACCACGTCCAGTTCCGGACGTGCCAGTTTGGCCGCGTGCAGCGCATCGAGGATTTCCTGGCCGGCCTCATCCTGTTGCAGGTACAGCGCAACGATGTAGATACGCCGGGTCGCCTGAGCGATTTTTTCCAGCAGGCAACGACGGAACTCGGCAGCGCCAGAGAGGATGGTGACGGCATCGGCGGTCAGCGGAAAACTGCGCAATTTAGGCAGCAGAGAACGTTTGAAAAGCAACGGCATAGGGCTCGCAAAGGGTCGAATCCGAAGAGCCTGAGAGCTTACACCATGGATGGGTTTGGGTCTTGTTACTGTCTGTAAAGACCTCTTCGCGGGCAAGCCTCGCTCCTACGGTTTTTCGTCGTTTGGAACACAAATCCTGTAGGAGCGAGGCTTGCCCGCGAAGGCAATTTCATAGGCGCTACAAATAACTACTTGACCATGAAGAACGATCATTCTACTGTTAGCCGCATGAACGAAATCACTAGCAATGACACACGCGACATCATTCTGGATGTCACCGAAAAGTTGATCTACAAAAGTGGCATCGCTGCCACCGGCATGGATCTTCTGGTGAAAACCGCCGGCGTCTCCAGAAAAAGTATTTACCGCTACTTCGCCAACAAGGAGGAGCTTGTCGTCGCGGCCCTGCAACGCCGCGATGAGCGCTGGATGCACTGGTACCGGAGCGAAGTCGGCACGGCCCAAACCCCGGCCGAGCGGCTGCTCAACCTGTTTACCGTGCTCAAGGCCTGGTTCGTCTCCGAAGGCTTCCGCGGCTGCGCATTCATCAATACCAGCGGCGAAACCGGCGACCCGCAAGACCCGGTTCGCCTGGTCGCCAAAGACCACAAACAGAAGCTGCTCGACTACGTGCGCGAGCTCTGTACCGAACATGGCGCAACAGACCCGGAGACGCTGGCCAGACAGCTGCTGATCCTGATCGACGGCGCCATTACCGTAGCGCTTGTGATGGGTGATCACAGTGCCGCCGATAATGCGCAATGCATGGCGCGAAAGTTATTGGACCTGTAACACTTTAAATAAGCCCGACAACTTGCTTGAACGTTAATTTGATAGGGAGACTTAATATGTCTACTGCCGAAGTTCGTCCGCCATTGCCGCCGTTTACCCGTGAATCGGCCATCGAAAAAGTTCGCCTGGCCGAAGATGGCTGGAACTCCCGTGACCCGGAACGGGTGTCTCTTGCCTACACCCTGGACACCCAGTGGCGTAACCGCGCCGAGTTCGCCCACAACCGCGAAGAAGCCAAAGCTTTCCTGACCCGCAAATGGGCCAAGGAACYGGACTACCGGCTGATCAAGGAACTCTGGGCCCACGGTGACAACCGCATCGCCGTGCGTTACGCCTACGAATGGCACGACGATTCGGGTAACTGGTTCCGTTCCTACGGCAACGAAAACTGGGAGTTCGACGAGAACGGCCTGATGTTCAACCGCTACGCCTGCATCAACGACCTGCCGATCAAGGAAAGCGAGCGCAAATTCCACTGGCCACTGGGTCGCCGGCCGGATGATCACCCCGGGTTGTCTGACCTAGGTCTGTAACATCACCTCACCGATCGTTCCCACGCTCTGCGGGGTAATGCCGCCACGGACGCTCCGCGTCCGCCGTGACGCAGAGCGTCACAAGATGCATTCCCACGCGGAAGCGTGGGAACGATCGGCTCAGGTCGCCGCAGAAGTTGGATATGAGTAAGATACCGGCCTTTCCCCGCAGCCCTCTTCTGCGCCCTGCCGAATAAGCCCCATTCCATGCCTTTCGAACTCAGCGTTGACCTCACTACCCTGGCCGTTCTGGCTCTCGTCGCTTTCATTGCCGGTTTCATCGACGCCATCGCCGGTGGTGGCGGTCTGTTGACCACCCCGGCACTGCTGACCGCCGGCCTGCCGCCGCATCTGGTGCTGGGCACCAACAAACTCAGTTCGACCTTTGGCTCGGCCACCGCCAGCTTCACCTTCTACCGCCGCAAGCTGTTCCATCCACGGCAGTGGATGCACGCCATCGTCGGCACGTTGGTTGGTGCGCTCAGCGGCGCCATCGTCGCTCATTATTTGCCGGCGGAATGGCTGAACAAGATGCTGCCGGTAATTGTGTTCGCCTGCGGCCTGTACCTGTTGTTCGGCGGCACACCGAAAGCGCCGCTGGACAGCGATGCACCCATCAAGAAAAAGTGGCAATCGAGCCAAGGCTTCAGCCTCGGTTTCTATGACGGCGTGGCCGGCCCGGGAACGGGGGCGTTCTGGACCGTCAGCAGCCTGCTGCTCTACCCCATCGACCTGGTCAAGGCCAGCGGCGTGGCGCGCAGCATGAACTTCGTCAGCAACATTGCAGCGCTGTCGGTGTTCATCTTTTCCGGGCAAGTGGACTGGATTATCGGCCTGAGCATGGGCCTGTCGGTGATGGTCGGCGCCTTCTTCGGCGCGCGCACCGCCATCAGCGGCGGTGCGAAATTCATTCGTCCGGTGTTCATTACGGTGGTGCTCGGCCTGACCGTGCGCCTAGCCTGGCAGCACTGGTTCAGCGTGGCCTAAGCGCCGCGCCACGTAGACGTCGATCAGGTAGCGGGCAATCGAGCGTGACGCCGGCAACGGCGGCAGCTCGTGCACGTTGAACCACTGGGCGTCTTCGATCTCGTCTTCCTGACAGACAATCTCGCCACCGGCGTACTCGGCATGAAAACCGAGCATCATCGAATGCGGGAACGGCCAGCACTGACTGCCCATGTACTGGATGTTCTTGACCTCGATCTGCACCTCTTCGCGAACCTCGCGAATCAGGCAATCTTCGGCCGACTCACCCGGCTCGGCAAACCCCGCCAACGTGCTGTAGACCCCGGTGACAAAACGCGGCGAACGGGCCAGCAGAACCTCGTCGCCACGGGTCACCAGCACAATCATGCTTGGCGAAATACGCGGGTAGCTGCGTAAATCGCATGGCTCGCAGTACATTGCCCGCTCGCGCGGCACCTGGATCATCGCCTGCCCGCAGTTGCCGCAAAAACGGTGCTCACGGGCCCAGGTACCGATTTGCGCGGCATAGCCCAGAACCTTGTAGACGGTGTGATCGCCATCGAGCATGAACGCCCGCAGGCCTTTCCAGTTACAACCCGGCACGTCGCTGTGACTGCGCAGTTCCAGCAGGTACACCGGTTCGCCATCCAGGTGACCGATGCCGTGCTCGGCAAGAACCGACAAGTCCTGACGCTTGAGCCATTCCCGTGGAAACAGGGCGCCATTGTCATCGAACAAAAAGCCTTCGGGGCTGCGCGCCACGGCCCAGCCGCCGGGTTGATCGGTGTCCAGTACTGCAGTGGTCCAGCGTGAAGTCATGGTTAATCAATCCAGAAATTCGGGTTTCTGTTTGCTCATATGGGCGGCCATGGCCACGCGCAGATCGGTGGACTGCAGCATGGCGGCGTTCCACGTGGCGACGTATTCAAGGCCGTCGTCGATGCGATGGTCGCGCATGTAGCTGATCATCTCTTTGGTACCGGTGATGGCAATCGGCGACTTGCTGGCGATTTCGCGGGCAATCCCCATCACGCCTTCAAGCAGGCTGGCGGTGTCGCTGTAGACGCGATTGACCAGGCCAATGTTACGCGCTTCTTCGGCGCCAAAGGTGCGACCAGTGTAAGCCAGTTCACGCAGCATGCCGTCACCGATGATCCGCGGCAAGCGTTGCAAAGTGCCAACATCGGCCGCCATGCCGATATCGATTTCCTTGATGGAAAATTGCGCGTCCTCAGCCGCGTAACGCATGTCGCAGGCCGAAATCAGATCGATGGCGCCACCCAGGCAATAACCCTGCACCGCCGCCAGCACCGGTTTGCGGCAGTTGTCGACGGCGTTGAACGACGCTTGCAGCGCCAGGATCTTGCGCCGCAGCAGGCGCGCATTGCGGCCGACGTCCTTGCCCAGTTCATTGGCCACACCGGCGAGCATCATCAGGTCGATACCGGAAGAAAAATGCTTGCCGGCGCCACTGAGCACCACCACCCGGACTTCATCGGTATCGTCGATCCACTGGAAAATCTCGATGATCTCGCTCCAGAACGCGGCGTTCATCGAGTTGATCTTGTCCGGACGGTTGATCTGCACATGGGCGATGTTATCGGCCAGTTCGACGCTGAAGGCGGTGTATTGAGACATGGCAGTGATCCTTTACCGGACAGAAAATGAAGCCCGAACTATAACAAGGCATCTGTGTCGGCAGTAAGGCAGCGGTTCGGCCAAATACGGGACTGGCTTCTGGATTTTCAGCGTCTGGACGGGCCTCTTCGCGGGCAAGCCTCGCTCCTCCTACAACGATACGAGTGCCCCTGTAGGAGCGAGGCTTGCCCGCGAAGGCCACACCACCGATCTATTCACTGCCTCATGAAATCGTCTTGGCGCAAGAACAAAGTTGTCACTATGCTTGCGCCTGACTTTCCAAGGAGGAACCCTACCCATGCCGATTTCTTCACGCGCTGCCTTACTGGTCATCGACGTACAAAACGACTTCATTCCCGGCGGTCAATTGCCGGTGCCGGAGGGTGACCTGATTGTGCCCCTGATTAATCGTCTGGGTCGCCAGTTCAAACAGGTCATCATTGCCCAGGACTGGCACCCGCCCGGCCACGCCTCGTTCGCTTCCAGCCACCCTGGGCACAAGCCTTACGACGTGATTCAGTTGCCTTACGGTGAACAGACCCTGTGGCCGGAGCATTGTGTTCGCGCCACGCCCGGCGCCGAGTTCCACCCGGAGCTGGACCTGCCCCACGCCCAATTGATCATCCGCAAGGGCTGCAACCCGGACATCGACAGTTATTCGGCGTTTCTGGAGGCGGATCGAACCACGACCACCGGTTTGGCCGGGTACCTGAAAGAACGCGGCATCGACACGGTTTACATGGTTGGGCTGGCACTGGATTTCTGCGTGATGTTTTCTGCGCTGGATGCGCGGGCGGCGGGGTTCAATGCGTTTGTGGTGATGGATGCTTGCCGCGCGATTGATCTGGAAGGGTCGCTGGCGGCGGCGATTGAGCGGATGCAGGTGGCGGGGGTCGGGTTGATTGAGTCAGCCGAACTGCTCGACTGAACTGTTGAACGTTTCCCCGCCTGGTTCGTAGCAGCTGCCGAGCTTGCGAGGCTGCGTTCGAGGACGCAGTCCTCGCAAGCCCGGCGGATGCGGTTTTCCCGAAAAGAACCGGTTACCTGGTTTTACGAGTGCTGCGCACTCGAACGCAGCCTCGCAAGCTCGGCAGCTGCTACAGGTCAGGGCCGCCGCTCAGGTTCGGAAAACCTACAAATGAACCGCCGGTTTCTCGCAGTCACACTGATGATGGAAAGACTGACCACCTCGATATCACCCGCGCCAGTGGTGCAGACGTGCAGCAGAGTGCTCATGCGGCGACGCTGCTGCGCGATGGGGATATACGCCAGAAGTAGTTATCTCAGAAAGAGAATGAAAAATTATCCAATATTAACCAATCTCCTTCTGGGTTTTGGATCTCAATCCGCACAATACCGGTCTCAGAAAAAACAATTTTATTTGCAGAATTCAAGTTCAAAAGCAAAAATTGCTGCCCTAACAAGCCGTTCACCCCATAAAAATATGCGACATTCGTGGCGACATTCGTCGCCCCGTACCAGAACGAAACTTCGTTGCATGGTTTTTTCAAGTTTAACGCAATGCGTTGTGCTCCCGAGTCTTTGTAACCTATATGTAAAACTTGAAGTTCTGTTTTCTCCGGAATGGTAATAAAACCATCTGTAGTCGGTGCGATCCCCGTCATCCCGCCCCCTGATACAAATCCTATTCTCATAACCGAGGTTTCGATCGTCTGACCTGAAACTATAATCTGTGTCAATTGGTTATCAAAATTTTCAGTGAGCGTACGCTGCACAGTCAACTCACGTATCGGAAACAAAACTGACCTGACCTGATCAGTGTTCTGGCCGAGCAAAACACTCAAGCTCACATTTGCCTTACTGTCATGTTTCAGACCTGCCAGTTCTTTTCTCCGCAACGGCACACTCAGTCCGGAACTCACTTCCTTCGTTGTTACTTTAAATGCTTTAAGTAGCGGAATCACATACTCGCCGCCTCCGCTATCGATCCCGACGCACTTGAGTTCAACTTCTTGTCCTTCCCGAATCCCCAACCAAGGCAGCACCTTCACCTCGGCATCGCCTTCAAACTTGCTGAAATCCAACACCTTGTCATCCGGCGCTTGAGGCACCTTCGGCGTTGGCAGTCTCGGATCCCCGTCGACAATTTTCTGCACCGTCAACAATGTCGGCTTCGAGCGAGTCTTGACGCCGTTTCGCGTCAGCTCCCACGGCAATCGGATCACTGTGCCGTGCCGAGCAACCAGATCCTGAATCGTCAGGGTGTTATTAACCCGCTTATTGGCATTGAACGCCTTGGCGGGAAACATCGGAAAACCCTCTGCCGTGACGGGACGGACAAGTTGAAGGCCTGTGTCGCCCGTTTGTGCCTTCGCAAACTCGATTCTAGCGATCAAGCCTTCCGGGTAGGCCAACGGATCAACTACCAACCCCGGCACGCCGACCACTGTCACCAGCGGCAGCTCGATCAGCGCCTCCCCAATCACGTCAACCGTGGTCGTGAAGGATCGCCCTACTTCCTTGCCACCGCGCAGCAACTTGTATTTGAATCTGGCCGAACCGCCCACTGCCCTGACGAACTGTGCGTGGGGCACCGGTAGTTTGTAAATGAACGGTGCGCGATCCACGGTTTCCTTGAGAACCAGCACCTCGGACGAGTCCGTCGCCGAGGTGAACGTGCAGGTCAGCTCAATGATGTCGCCCCTGAGCCATGAACGTTGCGCGTGGACTTGAGCAATCGCTGGTTGGCCTGCGAGCTTGCCCAAATCGATGCTATCCGGATCGTCCGAGGCGTCGTTCGGGTCTTCGCTGACCAGCGGTGGCTCGTACCAAGTGCCGTTCAGGCTGACGAACAGTTCGATGGCCGCCGACCACAGGGCATCCAGATCCACGCTGTTACCGATCCAGTCCCATACGGTATAGGTCACGACACACTTGGGTGTGTCACCAATCTTTTTGAACACTGCTTCGTCGATCAAGATCTCCACGGGCTCGCCGGACTTCGCCTCATCCTCTGAAACCTCATGCTCAATCGACTCGCCGCCGCATCTTACGCGGATCTTGTCGAACGCTCGGGTCAGGGGATAGAAGGCCGTGCAGATCACACCTTGCCGGGCTTGCTCAGGGTATACACCGTCGTCCACCACCTGTGGCGGCAATACATTGATCCCCAGTTCAGAGTGCGACTCGTGATTACCTTCGAGATCTTTAAGACCTGGCCGTCGCTTGTGAAACCAGGCTCGCAACGTCGTCGACGAGTCAATGTTTTCCGAGCCGCGCCGGATGCTGTAGTAGATTTCATTGAGCCCGTCGAACAGCGCTTTTACCGGCAAATACAGAATGAAGCGTTTGTCGGTCAGTGACTCGACGATAGCGACCGACACTACAACGCCGTTGAGATAGAGGTCGATGTTGTCACCGACTTCCTGCTCCAGATAGCCGTCAACAAAGACTTTCACCCCTTCAGGGTAAAGGTAGGTCAGCGCCAGCGGAATCCCTCCATGAGCATTGATCGGGGCAGGTACGGTATCTTTCCAGCCTGGAATTCGTGGGGCGTAAAGGGTCAGCAGGTGAATGTCGGTCATCGCAGCGCTTCCTGTCAGTGACACCGCTCCAGGTGCAGAGAGGCTTCATTTATATGAGAGCGCTAAGGCCGGAGGCTTGGCTACTGTCATATCTGACAGGTAGGGACTGATTATCGCTACCGTCTGTCAGCTGGAGCTTCGGCAGTCTTTCTGCCGTACCAATTAGGCTGGTTCTACGAGTGCTGCGCACTCGAACGCAGCCTCGCAGGCTCGGCAGCTGCTACAACGAATGCGTCAGGCCGAGGTGGGCAGCCACAAACGGAACCGTGCGCCGCCCAATGGTGATGCCTGCGCGGTCAGCGTGCCGCCCTGCGCTTCCAGTGCTCGGCGGCTGATTGCCAGCCCCAGGCCAAACCCGCCTGTGGCGCGATCCCGACTGCGATCCAGCCGATAGAACGGCTCAAAGATCCGCTCCCGCTCTTCATCGGGAATGCCAATGCCATCGTCATCCACCCAGATCTCACAGCCTTTGGCGCACACCTGCACACCAATCTGAATCCGTTTCTCGCAATAGCGCATGGCGTTGCGCAGCAGGTTCTGGATCGCCCGAGCGGTCAATCTCGGATCCAGCGAGAAGCGTTCGAGCTGACCGTGCAGCAGCACATCAATGACGATTTCCGGTGACTCAAGCTCTTCATCGACGCTGCCCAAAATACTGTCGATGAATTCATCCAGCGACACCTCGACCTGATCCGGCAGCCGAGCCGGGTTTTGCAATCGGCTGTAGGACAGCAGCTCCAGCACCAGCTCATCCAGTTCGCGAATGTGCGCGACCAGGCCTTGCAGGCGTTCCCGGCTGGTGGACGGCAAGTCGTCGGACAGCGCCAGGGCCAGGCCGAAATCCAGCCGCGTCAACGGCGTGCGCAATTCGTGGGACACGGCGTTGAGCAAGTCGCGCTGCTGGTTGAGCAGGTTTTCGATGTCGCCGGCCATGGTGTCGAACACGTTGGCCAGGCTGCCGATGTTGGAGCTGGGGGAAATCTGCGTGCGCTCGCTCAGGTGGCCCTTGCCGAAGCGTTCGGCGGTGCTTTTCAGACGTTCCAGGTCGCGCCAGTGCGGGTGCAGCCACAACAACAGGCAGGCCAGCATCGTCRCACCGATCAGCACGTTGATGCTCCAGTACAACCAACTGACATCCGTGGGGTCCGGTGGCACGACCATCTCCACCACCATCTGCTCGTTCRACGGTGTCACCGCCAGGGTGCGCCAGCCCCAGTCGCCGATGCGTACCACGTTCTCCCCGCGCTGCAAGCGTTCGCGCTCATCCAGGGTAAATTCGGTATCGTCGTTGCGGGTCAAAATGATGTGCAGCGGCTGGAACTCCTTGTCCATCTCCGCCGCCAGCGCCGGCCACTGCTCGACAGGCACCGTACGAAACTGTTTGACGATCAGCGTTTGCAAACCTCGGGAGTAATCGAGGTTGTAGGTCACAAAACGCTCATGGAAGACCTTGATCACCAGGTCCGGCACCAGGTAGATCGCCGCGCTGAACGAAACGATGGTCACCAGGTACAGACGAAACAGGATTCTGAACATGGTTCAGCATTCCCACTCGGAGCGGCTGAACAGGTAGCCCTTGCCCCACACGGTCTTGATCTTGCGCGCCTCGCCGGCGTGGTCGTCGAACTTGCGTCGCAGTTTGGAGATGGCCACGTCCACCGAGCGGTCGGTACCGTTGAATTCGATACCGCGCAGGCGTTGCAGAATCTGGTCACGGCTCAGCACCTCGCCGGCATGCCGGGCCAGCACCACCAGCAAGTTGTATTCGCCGCTGGACAGCTCGACCAGTTGCCCACGCCAGGTCACAGTGCGCTCGGACAGGTCGATGCACAGGTTGCCCATGAGAATGCGGTCATTAGCGGTCTGTGGTTCGCTGAGGCTGCTGCGACGCAACAGCGTGCGTACGCGAGCCAGTAACACACGGGGCTCGCAAGGTTTGGTGACGTAGTCGTCTGCGCCCATTTCCAGGCCCAGCACCTGATCGTGGCTGTCGTCAYGGGCGGTGAGCATCAGGATCGGCAACGTCGCCGAATCGGCCCGCAGCAAGCGGCAGACCTGCAAGCCGTCGAGCCCCGGCAGCATCAGATCGAGAATCACCAGGTCCGGCGGACTGACCCGCGCGCGTTCGCGTACATGATCGCCGCGGCTGATCTCCTACTGTAGGAGCGAGGCTTGCCCGCGAAGGCGGCCTGACCGTCGCAAAAAGTTTCAAGCTGCGAAGGATATACGCCCTCACGCATACGCGAGCAAAACCCTTACACAATTTCACACAGCACCAACAAAGCTTCACCGCTACCCTCATCGACTCCCCGTAGGATGCGGGTAGTCATTATTGGGGTATTTCCATGTCAAAGAACCTGCTTGCCACGCTCAGCCTGATTGCCCTGGCGTTGACGCTGAGCGCTTGTGACCAGTCTTCGACCGCCGAAGAATCGGCACCGCTGGCCACGGTGCGCATCGAAACCGTCGAAGCTCGTCCTCTGTCAATCAGCAGCGACTTGAGCGGGCGGATTGCCGCGCCACGGATTGCCGAAGTGCGTGCCCGGGTTGCCGGCGTGGTGTTACAGCGGGTCTTCCGCGAAGGCAGCGACGTGAATAAAGGCGACGTTCTGTTCCGTATCGACCCGGCCCCCTTCAAGGCCGACCTGGACAGCGCCGAAGCCGCGCTGCGCAAGGCCGAAGCCAACGCGTTCCAGGCCAGATTGCAGGAGCAGCGTTACGCCCAATTGATCGAAGGCAACGCCATCAGCGCTCAGGATTACGACAATGCCCGAGCCAATGCCCGGCAGACCGCCGCCGATGTCGCCGCCAACAAAGCCGCGGTGGAGCGGGCGAAATTGAACCTCGGTTATGCCACCGTCACCGCGCCGATTTCCGGGCGCATCGGCCGCGCGCTGGTGACTGAAGGCGCGCTGGTGGGGCAGAACGAAACCACGCCGCTGGCGCTGATTCAGCAGTTGAACCCGATCCACGCCGACCTGACCCAATCGACCCGTGAACTCAACGATCTGCGCCGGGCCTTCCGCTCTGGCCAGTTAAAGGAAGTGGGCCAAGGCCAGGCCAAAGCCACGCTGATCCAGGACGACGGCAGCCTTTATCCGTTGCCCGGCAAGTTGTTGTTCACCGACATCACCGTCGACCCGGGCACCGGTCAGATCATTCTGCGCAGCGAGTTCCCCAACCCGGACCTCGACTTGCTGCCGGGCAGCTTCGTTCGCGTACGTCTGGAGCAAGCGTTCAATCAGCAAGGCATCAGCGTGCCGCAACGGGCCATTCAGCGTGACAGCGCCGGTGTCGCCCAAGTGCTATTGCTCGACGCCGAACAGCGGGTCGGCCAGCAACCGGTAGAGCTGGGCCCGGTGCAGAACGATCGCTGGATCGTCACCCGCGGCCTCAAGCCCGGTGACCGCATCGTCACTGAAGGCCTGCAACACGCGCGCCCCGGTGAGAAAGTCCAGATCGACAACACCCCTCTTCCACTTGCCCAGGTTTCTGGCCAGTAAGCAGGACGCTTTTTATGCCGCAGTTCTTTATCGATCGCCCGGTGTTCGCCTGGGTGGTTGCCCTGTTCATCCTGCTGGCCGGTGCGTTGGCCATTGGGCAGTTACCCGTGGCGCAATACCCGAACGTTGCGCCGCCGAAAGTCGAAATCTACGCCACCTACCCCGGCGCTTCGGCGCAGACCGTGGACGAAAGCGTGGTCAGCCTGATCGAGGGAGAACTCAACGGCGCCGACCATCTGCTGTACTTCGAATCCCAGAGCAGCCTCGGCAGCGCCACCATCACCGCGACGTTCCAGCCGGGCACCAATCCGGAAATGGCCCAGGTCGATGTGCAAAACCGCCTCAAAGCGGTTGAGTCGCGCCTGCCTCAGGCGGTCACCCAGCAAGGTTTGCAGGTGGAGAAAGTCYCCGCCGGTTTCCTGTTGCTGATCACCCTCACCTCCAGCGACGGCAAGCTCGATGACGTGGCGCTCAGCGATTACCTGGCGCGCAACGTGATGAACGAGATCAAGCGTCTGGACGGCGTCGGCAAGGCCCAGTTGTACGGCGCCGAGCGGGCGATGCGGATCTGGATCGACCCGCAGAAGCTGATCGGCTTCAACCTGACTCCGGCTGACGTCAACGCCGCTATCGTCGCGCAGAACGCTCAGGTTTCCGCGGGCAGCATCGGCGACTTGCCGACCCGTACCACTCAGGAAATCACCGCGACCGTTCTGGTCAAAGGCCAGTTGTCGACACCTGAAGAATTCGCCGACATCGTGCTCAAGGCCAATCCTGACGGCTCCAACGTGCGCATCCGTGATGTWGCGCGGGTCGAGATCGGCAGCCAGGAATATCAGTTCTCCACACGCCTGAACGGCAAACCGTCCACCGCCGTCAGTGTGCAACTGTCACCGGGGGCCAATGCCCTGAGCACCGCAACGCTGGTGCGGGCGAAGATGGATGAATTGGCGCGCTATTTCCCGGCCGGTGTCGAATACAAGATCCCGTACGACACCTCGCCCTTCGTCAAAGTCTCGATCACCAAAGT
The DNA here is from genome assembly GCF_056396965.1 of Pseudomonas sp. 05N434. Classification (NCBI taxonomy): domain Bacteria; kingdom Pseudomonadati; phylum Pseudomonadota; class Gammaproteobacteria; order Pseudomonadales; family Pseudomonadaceae; genus Pseudomonas; species Pseudomonas sp. 05N434. The sequence goes on along the minus strand of NZ_JBFTMK010000249.1, from coordinate 4,587 downwards.
GGTTTACACCCTCGGCGAGGCGATGGTGCTGGTGTTTGCGGTGATGTTCCTGTTCCTGCAGAACATCCGCTACACGCTGATCCCGACGCTGGTGGTGCCGGTGGCGTTGATGGGCACGTTTGCGACCATGCTCGCGCTGGGCTTCTCGATCAACGTGCTGACCATGTTCGGCATGGTGCTGGCCATCGGCATCCTGGTGGACGACGCGATTGTGGTGGTGGAGAACGTCGAACGAATCATGGCCACCGAAGGCCTGTCGCCCAAGGAAGCGACGCGCAAGGCGATGAAGCAGATCACCGGCGCGATCATCGGCATCACCCTGGTGCTGGTGGCGGTATTCATTCCGATGGCGTTCATGCAGGGCTCGGTCGGGGTGATTTACCAACAGTTCTCGCTGTCGATGGCCACGTCGATCCTGTTCTCGGCATTCCTCGCCCTGACGTTGACCCCGGCGTTGTGTGCGACGCTGTTGAAGCCGATTGCCAAAGGCGAGCATCACGAAAAAGCCGGATTCTTTGGCTGGTTCAACCGGCGCTTCGAACAATTGACCGAGCGTTATCAGGGCTGGGTCGCCTATGCGTTGAAACGCACCGGTCGTTACCTGTTGATTTATGGCGTGCTGCTAGTCGGCCTGGGACTGTGTTTCAGTCGTCTGCCCTCCTCGTTCCTGCCGGTGGAAGACCAGGGCTACACCATCACCGACATCCAACTGCCACCGGGCGCGAGCAAGAATCGCACAATAAATGTGGTGGAGCAGATCGAAGCACACAACGCCACCGAACCGGGCGTCGGCGACAGCACAGTGATTCTCGGCTTCAGTTTTTCCGGTAGCGGGCAGAACGCTGCGCTGGCGTTCACCACGCTCAAGGACTGGTCGGATCGGGGCAGCGACGACTCGGCGAGTTCCATCGCCGATCGCGCCAACATCGCGCTGAGCCAGATCAAGGATGCCATGGCTTTCTCGGTGCTGCCGCCGCCGGTTGACGGTCTCGGCACCTCCAGCGGTTTCGAGTTCCGCTTGCAGGACCGTGGCGGCCTCGGCCATGCCACGCTGATGCAGGCGCGTAGCCAGTTGCTGGCGGCCGCCGAGAAGAGCCCGATCCTGATGAATGTGCGCGAAAGCGCCCTGGCCGAAGCGCCACAGGTTCAGCTGGAAGTCGACCGCAAACAGGCCAATGCCCTGGGTATATCCTTTGCCGACATTGGCAATGTGCTGACCACGGCGGTCGGATCAGCCTACATCAACGACTTTCCCAACCAAGGGCGAATGCAGCGAGTGGTGGTCCAGGCTGAAGGCGATCAACGCAGCCAGGTCGCCGATCTGCTGAAGATTCACGTGCGCAACAACGCTGAAAAAATGGTGCCACTGTCGGCCTTCGTCCGGGCCAACTGGACCCAGGGCCCGGCGCAATTGACYCGATACAACGGCTACCCGGCCATTAGCATTTCCGGCGAACCGGCGCCCGGTTACAGCACTGGCGAAGCCATGGCGGAAATCGAACGGCTGGTGGCGCAAGGCCCGGCGGGGTTGGGGCAGGAATGGACCGGGTTGTCGTTGCAGGAACGCTTGTCCGGTAGTCAGGCGCCGATGCTGCTCGGTCTGTCGCTGCTGATCGTGTTCCTGTGCCTGGCGGCGCTGTATGAGAGTTGGTCGATTCCGACCTCGGTGCTGCTGGTGGTGCCGCTGGGTGTGCTCGGCGCGGTCCTGGCTGTGACCCTGCGCGGGATGCCCAACGACGTGTTCTTCAAGGTCGGGCTGATCACCATCATTGGCCTGTCGGCGAAGAACGCAATCCTGATCATCGAGTTCGCCAAAAGCCTGTATGACGAAGGTCATGACCTGATCGATGCCACGCTGCAAGCGGCGCGCCTGCGGTTGCGGCCGATTGTGATGACATCGCTGGCGTTCATTCTTGGGGTGGTGCCGTTGGCGATTGCTACCGGGGCCAGTTCCGCAAGCCAGCAGGCGATCGGCACCGGGGTGATCGGCGGGATGATCACGGCGACATTGGCGGTGGTGTTTGTACCGGTGTTTTTTGTGGTGGTGATGAAGTGGGTGCGCAAATCCGCCAAACCCCACTGACTCCACCTGTAGGAGCTGCCGCAGGCTGCGATCTTTTGACTTTGCTTTTAAAGATCAAGATCAAAAGACCGTCCGAACGCGGCCCGAGCCTTCGGCAGCTCCTACAAAAGCGACGTCGCGTGCGCTATGGTGCTGGAACGCACCATCAAAGTGAGTCTCCATGCCCTTCCTCGCCCGCACCCACCCTCGCCTGTCCGCCGCCGCCACCCTTGGCGTCGCGGCAGGCATTCTGGCTCCGGCCGACTCGATCCTCGGCAAAATCCTCATCGGCTGGAATGCCGGGGTCTGGACGTATCTGGCCCTGATCATCTGGCTGACCATGCGTTCCAAAGCCGACGACGTGAAACGCATCGCCGAAGTCGAGGACGAAAACGCCGGGCTGGTGCTGTTCACCGTGAGCATGGCTGCACTGGCCAGCCTCGCCGCCATCACCCTCCAACTAGCAGGCAGCAAAGATCTGGACACCTATCACCGGCTGTTGCACTACGGCTTTACCGGGATGACCGTGATCGGCTCGTGGCTGTTGATCGGGGTGATCTTCAGCGTGCATTACGCCCGGTTGTATTACACCTGGGAAGGCAAGGAACCTGCGCTGCGATTTGCCGAAGGGCTGACAACCCCCAATTACTGGGACTTCCTGTACTTCTCGTTCACCATCGGCGTGGCGGTGCAGACCGCGGATGTCGGCGTCGCCACGCGGGAATTGCGCAAGATCGTGCTAGCGCAATCGTTGATCGGGTTTGTGTTCAACACGGCGATATTGGGGTTTTCCATCAACATTGCCGCCGGTTTGTTCAGCTGACGACCGCCCCCTGCTCTGTTCAGCCTGGATACCAGCGTTTTGTGCCTGCATGCTGAGGCCATCCATTCACAGATTTTGACAGCTGTAACCTGTCAGGTTTGACAGTTTACAACCCGTCAGGAAAACGCTTCCATGGTGCATCCAGAGTTAGGGTCGGACGGCCTTTGGATACTTCCTTTTAGTGAACGGAGATCCTATTCATGAACGCTGTAATCAAACAAATCAGCTTTGCCCCAGGTAACTATGTTACTGCGAAGGCTTTCGCCAACACTGGTACACCCATCGAGGATTTCATTGCCACTTCCCGACTGATAGACCAGGTAAAAGTCGGCGTTCAACAACTTGATGCCGTACAGATTACGGCCATCGATCGACCCGCTTCGAATACTAAAGCCAAAAGCTATCCGGCACGTGAAATTATCATCATCCTCCCCAAGGACTACCCGGTGGGCAAACATGCGATCAAAAGCAGTCCCGATGTGGCACTCAGCTTTAAAGACGACACCGTGGTAAGTGAAGCCATTTCAGGCGAAATCGAAATCGAACCGGCTGTCGGCAGCGCTAACGTCAAAGCCAAGTTCAAGGTGAGCGTAGAGAATGCCGACGGAACTACATTTCAGCTCGATGGCGATCTTCAAGTTTTGAAATGATAACCGCTGTGTAAACCTTATTCAGGACGGGACACACAGTCAAAAAAAGGGAAGCCAGCGCAGACCGTGTGAAAACCTAGCAATCTGCTGGCCGGTTAAAGAAAATGCCCGTATCGCAAGATACGGGCATTTTTCTTATGCGCTATATCCAAGGTAAAAACCACGCCCAGACCGCACTGTTTCCAGTGTCKCTGGACGAACTTATTCCCGATGACCATCTGGTTCGCGTCATCGAAGCCTATGTTTCGCTTCTGGACTTTGAGCAACTGGGTTTCGACAAAGCCAGACCCAAGGCCACCGGACGTCCTTCATACGATCCTGCCGATCTGCTCAAACTCTATCTGTACGGTTATTTTCAGCGTATTCGCTCCTCGCGACGGCTCGAGGCCGAGTGTCAGCGCAATTGATGGTTAGCCGGCGATCCATCGTCGAACACCCTTTCGGCAATCTCAAGCAATGGCTATTTGGCAATGGCCGGTTCTTGCTGAGACAGCTGAAAGGCGCCCGAGCCGAATTGGCATTGGCGGTACAAGCCTACAACCTGAAAAGGGCGATCAAGGTGCTGGGAGCACAAAAGCTGATGGCGTTGATGGGCTGAGAGGCCCTTTATTTTTCAGATTTCAGAAAAGCAAATGCCCCGACAAGTCGGGGCATTTGCTTTAAACCGCGGCAGACTGCGTTTTCACACGGTCTGCCGCGCTTCCCTTTTTCATTCGCGTCAGAACTTGTAATGCGCCCCCATGTTCACGCCAAAGTCCTTGGTAACGCCATCGCCCTTGCTGGTATCCAGTTCCGCGTGTAGCTGCCAGCGGTCATTGAGGGTCCAGGATGCTCCGGCGGCAACCTCCAACCGGCTGCCGGACAAATCATTGTTGAATTTATTGTTATTGACGCGCACCTCATTGRTCTTCACGAACTCATGAACGCCAGCAACACGCACATGAGGTTGCAGGACGCTGCCGTCAGACAGCTTCATGCCACGTCCCAGCGTTACACCCGCCTTGCCGAGCATGGAACGTGTGGTGTCGGCGTCGACCTTCAGGCCATTGTCC